>CANQII010000014.1 GCA_947623875.1 uncultured Oscillospiraceae bacterium | reverse complement strand
TGTGGCAGGTCTATGACCTCTCCTCCATGGATGCCGGGGACCTGCTCTCCTATGCGTTTGTGGACGGGGAAGGACAGCTCGTCGGCTCTGTCCAGAGTACGGAAGGCGCCCTCTCAGACTGCCAGCCCATCGAGATCAATGGCGAGGCGGTGTGGTACGTCACGGACAACAGCACCCCCGTCTTCTACTACCTGGGAGAACGGGGCCTGCGCACAGTGAAGGTCATCCCGGACACCCCGGTGTTTGCCGATGTGCCCAAGGGCCACTGGGCCTATCCCCATGTCCAGAACGCATACCGGCACAGCGTCATGGCGGGCACCGGCACGGATGCGGAGGGCAACCCGCTCTTCAACCCTGACGGACGCGTAACCCTGGCCCAGTTCTCTGTGGTGCTGGCCAACGCCGCCTATCCCAATGAGGTGGCGGAGAAGACCATGGACAACTGGTATAATCGCCAGGTGGAGGTGCTGGAGGACCACGGGGTCTACACCGGCATGGATGTCCCGGATATCACCGCAATTGCCACCCGTACCCAGATGGCGGTGATGGCGTACAACCTGATGGTGGCCCTGGGGGAGGATATGCCAAGCGAAGATGATATGATGGTACAAGCCATCAATGTGCCCGATCTGGACAGCGTGCCTGAGCAATACCAGGCGGCGGTGCTCACCTGCTACTGCAAGAAGATCATCGCCGGCAAACCGGAGGGCTTTGACGGTGCAGGGGACATGACGCGTGGCTCCATGGCTGCGGTATACAGCAACATGGCAAAAGCGCTGGAGGCCTTCTGAGACAAGATTTCGCAACCTAAGAGCGGGGGCAGCGCGGCGGATCGCAGCGCTGCCCCCGCGAAACTTATCCTTGCAATGTGGAAATCCCTGCTGTATACTGATACCAGAGGAACAAAAGGACATACAATTGCTCCAAATTTGCATCACTTGTCTCTCAACAGCAGACATTGTGGTGCAGAACAGACTCTAAAGATTGTGTATCATCAAAGTGAAGAAAGGATCGAAGAACATGGGCTATTTGGGTGAAGAGATCAAGAAACTGGGATTCGGCCTGATGCGTCTGCCCCAGAAGGACGGGGTCATCGACGTAGAACAGGTGAAGGTGATGGTGGACAAGTTCCTGGACGCCGGCTACACCTATTTTGACACTGCCTGGGCGTACGGCGGCAGTGAGGACGCCATCCGCCAGGCCCTGGTGGAGCGTTATCCCCGGGAGAAGTATCAGCTGGCCACCAAGAACGCCTGCTGGATCAAGTGCGAGACCCGGGAGGAGGCCATCGGCCAGTTTGAGACCTCTCTGCAGCGCACCGGCGCCGGCTATTTCGACTTTTACCTGCTGCACAACCTGGGAGAGAACCGCACCGCCGCCTTCGACAAGTTCGGCATGTGGGACTGGGCCCAGGAGCAGAAGGCCAAGGGCCTCATCAAGCATGTGGGCTTCTCCTTCCACTCCACACCGGAAGAGCTGGAGGCCATCCTCAACGCGCACCCCGAGATGGAGTTCGTCCAGCTGCAGATCAACTATGCAGACTGGGACAACCCCCGCATCCAGTCTCGGGCCAACTATGAGGTGGCCCGGGCCCACGGCAAGCCGGTGATCGTGATGGAGCCGGTGAAAGGCGGCATGCTGGCCGATCCCGCGCCGGAAGTGCAGCAAGTGCTGAAGGCAGCAGAGCCGGATGTATCCCCCGCCTCTTGGGCAGTGCGGTTTGCCGCCAGCCTGGAGGGCATCATCACCGTGCTCTCCGGCATGAGCAGCGTGGCCCAGATGGAGGACAACCTCGCCACCATGCAGGGCTTTACCGCCCTCAGCGAAGACCAGCAGGCGGTAATCCGCAAGGCCACCGAGGTGCTGAACACCCTGCCTGTGATCCCCTGTACCTCTTGCGACTACTGCGCCAAGGTGTGCCCCATGGAGATCGGCATCTCCGGCACCCTGGCGGCCCTGAACCAGTACACCAAGTTCGGCAAGGGCGCCATGCTGCAGCAGATGGGCTGGCGGGTAGACGGGAAAGGCAAGAAGCGCCCGGATCAGTGCGTGAAGTGCGGCAAGTGCGAAGAGGCCTGCCCGCAGCACATCGGCATTCGGGAGCACCTGGCCAAGGCGGCCGAGATCCTGGGCTGAGAGACAGTGTAATCGCCGCGCCGATCCCACCTTGTGGGGGATCGGCGCGGCGATTTCTGTCCCGGGACAGGAGAGCGGGTGTCATCTGGATAAGGGTGCACTCCACCAGTCCTCACCGCGCTTCATGGCGGCGATGTCTGTGAGGATGTACCGGACGCCGATGTAGATGATGCAGAGGTTTGCCAGGGTGTCCAGGGCGATCAGCAGGGCCATCATAGTACTCACCTCCTCGCTGGTCTGTGTGGAGGGGCGGCTGTCTCAGGCGATCTCCTGCATGAGCTCGGGCAGGTTGGTCCACCAGGTCTCATCGCCCCTCTGGATGGCGGAGATGGCCGCGTGGAAGAGAAAAGCGGCCGAGCAGATCCTGCCGATGCACGCCGTGAGAAACAGGGCTTTCCAGACTTTGCTGTGCATGAATGTGTCCATGAACTTCATCGTTTCACCTCCTACCCATGGACATCCGGTATTTCCCTTGCTGGGGAGATACCAGACTGTTATTATATTTAATATGGAACACAACTAATATTATAGCAGCTTTGTGGTGTGGTGTCAAGGAAAAACGAGAAAATGAATGAGAAAAATGCGATTAGAAAATGTATTACAATGTAATACAAAGTATGCGCTTGCAATACAGACAGACACAGCTGCGCCGGAAACCTCCGTGGGAGCTGAGCCGAAGCAAGCGAGGAATTCGGCGGGGAATCGATAAAAAATGTGCTTCCTGGCCGCAGGAAGCACATGTGGAGTTTGTGATCATATGGTTGTTGTATTTGATCAAAAAGGGGTTGTGACTGTGCGTGCTCTGAGGGAAAAATCGGATTTTCTGCATTGCTTCTGTCTATTATTTTGTTTATTAAAGCATAAAGAAAATCTGAAAATCCTCTTGACACACGGCCTCCCAGAGTATATAATGGCACCAGCACAGGGTTAGAGCCTATTCATCAATCGTGGAGTCTGGCCCTTGCGAACCATTCTCGCTTGCGGGGTCGTCTGCTGGAACAGATGACCTCGCCTTTTTCATGAGGGCCTTAAGATCCGCTGCGATTACCTTCAGAGCGGGGTACACCCCGATGATGGTGGCAACAGCAGCCGCCACTACTAAAACGTCGACAACAGTGACCATAGCTTTCACCTCCCTTCGGAGGCTTAACCCGTTGCGCAATCCTATTGGAAGTGCTAGAGAAATGCCTGTGATGGTATTGCGATTTTGAACTCTTTCCCTATGCTGGCGCCTTGCTGATTATAACATGCTGCGGCTGTGGCGCCAATGACAAATTCGCGAGAAAGCGAAGAAAATTAGAAATTGCAAATAGTATTACAATGTAATACAAAGTATGCATCTTGTATGACAGACAGATGGGCGGGCCGTGTGCGCCGCAGAGAGACTCCGGGTCGCTGGGGAACTGTCTCGGGACCTGGGACAAATTACGACGTCTGTCCTACGGGTGCTGGCGTTCGTACTATATTGTTATACATTTGTAAAGAAAATACGGTATAGCATATTGATTCTTAAAAATAAGTAATTTAATGGACACCGATTGTCTCGAAAATGCACTGTTGCGAATGAAAAACTGCGGAAATTTTGAAAATTTTCTTGACATACAGTCTCCCGGAGTATATAATGGCGCCAGCACAGGGTTGGAGCCTATTCATCAATCGTGGAGACTGGCCCTTGCGAACCATTCTCGCTTGCGGGGTCGTCTGCGCCAACAGATGACTCCGTCTTTTTCATGAGAGCATTAAGACCTACTGCGATTCCCGTCAGAGCGGGGTACACCCCGATGATGGTAGCAACAGCAGCCGCCACTAAAACGGCGACCAGACCATACCTTCGGAGGCATAATGGAGCCGTTTACTGGGACAGAAGGTTCTGGCTGCTTGCAGACCATGGAAGATCTGCGAGAAAGGATCAGGCCGGGCGGGCTTCTCGGTGCGAGAAGCCCGCCCGGCCTGATTCGTCCGTTTTTGTGCACTTTTCTCGCGGGGCCGGATTGCCTTTTCCCTGCGCCTGTGGTATTATCCAGCCATCTTTTTTCTGCAACGGAGGGCCGCCGGGACGGGAGACCCCCAAACTACGGGAAAACGAAGGAGACGATACTGATGAAGGTACTGGAAGACCGCATCCGAAAAGACGGCATTGTCCGGGCTGGGAATGTGCTGAAAGTAGACAGCTTTCTGAACCACCAGTTGGACGCAGACCTTTTCGAGGAGATGGCCATGGAGTGGAAGCGCCTCTTTGCAGGCAAGCCCATCAACAAGATCCTCACCATCGAGACCAGCGGCATCGCCATCGCGGTTGTGGTGGCCCGGGAGTTCAACGTGCCTGTGGTGTTCGCCAAGAAGGCCAAGAGCATCAACCTGGATGACGACAACTACACCACCAAGATCCAGTCCTTCACCCATAACAAGGTCTTCGATGTCATCGTCTCCAAGAAGTACCTGGGTCCGGAGGACCATGTGCTGATCATCGACGACTTCCTGGCCAACGGCTGCGCCTTGATGGGCCTGTTGGACCTGGTGAAGGACTCCGGGGCCACCGTGGAGGGCATCGGCATCGCCATCGAGAAGGGCTTCCAGAGAGGCGGCGCCCTGATCCGGGAGAAGGGGTATCAGCTGGAGTCCCTCGCCATCATCGATGAGATGAACGCGGAGGACGGCACCATCGTCTTCCGGGAGCAGAACCGCTGAGACAGATCCGATCAGAGCCCGGCCGCCTGAGAGGGCAGGCCGGGCATTGTGCGCCTGGAAACGGGCATAATACAGGAGAGAGGAGGCAGAAAGTATGGGAAGACAGCGGGGTTGGACCCGGAGAGACTTGGAGCGCCGGGGCTGGACGGCAGCGCTGATCCAGGAGCTGCTGCCTCCGCCTACCGAGGACACCCGGGGCGCCGGCCGGGCATACTGGAAGTGGGATGACATCAAGCCCGCCGAGGAGACGGAGGCCTTCCAGAAGGGGCGGATCCCACGGCCACCCAAGGAGCCGCCGAAACCGGCAGAGCCCCAGCAGGAGACCAAGACACAGACACCTCAGAAACCCCAGCGGATTCAGCCCACCGAGGACGTGAAGGCCTGTCTCCGGGAGGCCTGGCGCCGTCTGCCTAAAGCGGACACCGCCGTCTGGAAGCTGGCCTCCTTCTACCACCGGGCGGTGCTGGACCACATTCAGACAGAGGACAACCGCCGCTGGAAGAGCATGCCCAACTGGGTGGGGGAGTTTCTCGCCATGGAGCGGAGTCCCCAGCCGGAGGAGGCACCTCGGCGGCTCACATCCCTGGCCCGGAGCGGATACTGGCTCAGCCGGAACCTGCGGGCGCCCCTCACTGCCCGGCTCTATGAGCACTACGCCGCCGTGCTCCTTGCCACCGCCGATGCAGTGCTGCAGCACTTCGGCAAAGACCGGCCGGACACAGATCCCATGGCGGCCCTCTCCGCCAAGGGATTTCCCATCCATATGCTGCTCCAGGAGAATCTCCAGACCATCTGGGCGGTGTGGTATGTGCCCCAGGCCATCCGCACCAGCCTCAGTGCGCTGCTGGCATTGGACCCCAAGGACGAGTACCCGGAGGCCCGGGCCATGCGGCGGAAGTTTGTCCTCCATGTGGGCGGCACCAACACCGGAAAGACCTATGAGTGTTTCCAGCGGCTGATCCGGGCCCAGACCGGGGTGTACCTGGGACCGCTGCGTCTGCTGGCCCTGGAGGCCCAGGAGTATCTCCTGGACGCCGGCGTGGCCTGCGGCCTTGCCACCGGGGAAGAGGAGGATCTCCGGGAGGGGGACACCCATGTGGCCTCCACCGCAGAGAAGCTGGAGCTCCACACCCGCTACGACGTGGCCGTGATCGATGAGTGCCAGATGATCCAGGACCGGCAGCGGGGCTATGCCTGGACCCGGGCGATTCTGGGGGTGTTGGCCCCGGAAGTGCACCTCTGCGCCGCCCCGGAGGCAGAGAAACTGCTGGTCTCCCTGGTGGAGAGCTGCGGAGACAAGATCGAAGTGGTGCACCACGAGCGCAAGGTGCCCCTGATCTGCATGAATCACAACGTGGACTTCCACCGGGTGCAGCCGGGAGATGCCCTGATCACCTTCTCCAAGGTGGGGGTACTCAGCGTAGCGGAGGACCTCCGCCAGAGCGGGAAAGAGCCTGCCATCATCTATGGGGCCCTGCCGTACGGCGCCCGCCGGCGGCAGATGGAGGGCTTTCTCAAGGGAGATATGCAGTACGTGGTGTCCACAGACGCCATCGGCATGGGACTGAACCTGCCCATCCGCCGGGTGATCTTCATGGAGACGGAGAAGTTCGATGGCGTGGAGACCCGGGAGCTGAAGCCGGAGGAGATCCGGCAGATCGCAGGCCGGGCCGGCCGGTACGGGATGTACAGCAAGGGCTTTGTGGGGGCCACCCACAATATCCACAAAATCCAGTACGGCCTGGACGCGGTGGTGCCACCATTGGAGCACGCCGTCCTGGGCTTTTCCGATCTGGTGCTCCAGGCCGATTTCGACCTCCTTCAAGTCCTGGAGGAGTGGAGCCGCATGCCCACGGTGAAGCCCTTTGTAAAGATGGACGTGTCCCGGTATATCACCATCATCAGCATGATCCGCCGGGAGGGCTTTGAACTGGACCGAGCCACCGAACTTCGGGCCGCCAACATCCCCTTCGATGAGACGGACCCGGAACTTCGAGAGCTGTTCTTCCGCTATGTGGAGTGCTGGCAGAACGACATCGAGCCGGAGCAGCCCGGGGTGCCGGAGGACAATCCCACCCTCCCGGAGCTGGAGCAGTACTGCCGGAAGCTGGACCTCTATTACTCCGCCTCCCGGGCCTTCGATTTCAACGCAGACCTGGACCACATCCAGGACTGCCGGGAGAAGGCGGCGGACATGATCCACGAGATCCTGGTGTACCGGCTCCGGAGCAACATCCGCTTCTGTGCGGACTGCAAGAAGCCCTTGCCCCTCCACTATCCCTATCGCCTCTGCCAGGACTGCTATCACAAGCACCAGCGAGCCCGGTGGGATGCGAAAGATTGGTAGCCGGGGAGAATAAAAAGTATAGTAGAAAAGCACATTGCGGCGGGCAGGGCCCGCCTGCAATGTGCTTTCTGGATTCCTGGGGCGTTTGGCTCAGACCTGGTCCTCCAGCAGCCAGAGGAGACCGTTCACGGTGCGGCCGGCGGGATCGGTGAAGTGGTTGCCGGGGTTGCGGAGGTAGACGGTCTCGGTGCCCCGCTCCTGGAAGAATTGTTGGATCGCTGCGGTGTTGGTGCCGTTATGGGAGAACAGGGGGTGCCGGGTCCGGTCCTCCTTGTCCCCTAGAGAGAAGTACACCCGCTGGGGAACACCGGGACAGGCTGTGTTCTGCACATAGTCCAGAAGACCGGGATACCAGAGAGAGCCGGACACCGTGGCGGCCCGTTGAAAGTGATCCGTCTGAAAGAGGGTCCAGAGGGAGAAGAGACCAGCCAGGGAGTATCCGGCGATGCCCCGCCACGCCGGGGTGCGGTCTCGCTCTGCTTCTGGGCAGACCTCCTCCAGCAGCCAGCGGAGATAGGCTGCAGCACCGCCGGCAAAGGCCTCGCCCTTACCCAGGGCCGGGGCCGGCCAGGGGGAGAGATCCCGGTTCCAGTCTGGGACAGTACATAGGACAAAGGTGAAATCTGCCTGGGTGCGCTCCCGGAGAAGGCGGTGCACCTCTTCGCCCTCCTCCGGGAAGGACACGAGATAGAGGATGGGACTGCTACTGGATTGCCCTGGGAAGAGGGTAAGGGTGCCTTTGGATTCGGCCATAGGGGGATACCTCCTGGTTCAGAGTGGGGGAGAAAGCTGCCAGATCGTACATTTTTGGCCCATTTCGTTGCATCCTGGGGGAATAGCGGGTATACTGACGAAGAATCGTGAGGAACTGCAAAGCCAAAATAGAGCGAAGGAGTGCTTGAAATGAGACCTTGGAAGCGAGGATTGTGCTGCCTGCTGGCGGTGCTTCTGCCCATGCGCTGGTCTGCGGCGCGATGGCGGAATCCGTCCGGGTGATGGACAGCGGCATGGACGGCAATATCAGCTGGACCATCGCCTGGCACGGGGACAACTGCATCCTGGACATGGAGGGCAGCGGGGCCATGCCGGACCATAGTTGGGACTGCGGGGACGCCAACTATGTGCACAGTGAGTATGCCTACCTGCCGGACACCATCCGGGTGGGGGAGGGCATCACCCGGATCGGCAACAACGCCTTCATCGGGTACTACACCCGCCTGAACGTGACGTACCTGGACCTGGCAGACTCCGTTCTGGAGATCGGGGAGAGCGCCTTTGCCAACCACATCTCCCTGGGCCGGGCGAACAACGTAGTGGTGCTGCCCGCCAACCTGAGACTGATTCAGCGGCACGCCTTCATGGGCTGCACCGGCCTCTGGAGCGTGTACATCCCGGCCTCTGTCCAGGTGATCGAGGAGGGGGCCTTTCTGAACTGCAGCTATCTCCGGGAGATCCGGTACGGCGGCACCGAGGCCCAGTGGAATGCCATTGCGAAAGACGGAAACGAGCAGCTCATGGCCGCCCATGTGGTCTACGGGGCCAGCCCAGAGCCGGAACCCACTCCAGAACCTACGCCAGTTCCCACCCCGGAGCCCACACCCACACCAGCCCCAACCCCGGCGCCATACGAGTCCCAGGTCCTGCCCTTCACGGATGTGCCCCATGGGATCTGGTATGAGGACGCTGTCCGATGGGCGGTGTACAGCAAGGTAGTGGCGGGCACCTCGGAGAACACCTTCTCCCCCACCACGGACTGCAGCCACGAGCAGATCATCACCATGCTGTGGAATGCCACCGGACAGTACCCGTCCTGGTTGCCGATCCCCAATTTCTATGGCGCCGCTGGGTATGCGGAAGATGCGGTGAGCTGGGCTATCTCTGCAGGCATACTTGCCTTTAGCCCCGGCGATGAGCCGTACTTCAGCCCCAAGAAGACCTGCACCCGGGGAGACATCGTCTATTTCCTCTGGAAGTTCAGCGGGGAGGAGCAGGTGCCGGAGGCCAACTTCCGGGACCTGCCGGCGGATCCGGCATACCGGGCTGCCATCTCCTGGGCATCCCAGTACCACGTCACCGCAGGTACCGCAGACGGCCTCTTTGAGCCGGACAAGCCCTGCGACCGGTCTCAAGCGGTAACCTTCCTATTCAACATGTACAACAACGTGCCTGCCTTCCGAGAATAACCGGAAACAGGACTTGTTTTTCCCGGCGGCTTGGACTATGATAGGCGCCAGACAGGCCCAACCTGTGTACTATCAAAGGAGATGCGTCATCATGGAAGAGATTTTGAAGTTTCTGCAGGACAGCGGTACCTTCTACCTGGCCACCGCCGATGCAGAGGGCAACCCCCATGTCCGTCCCTTCGGCGCCGTCTGCGCCTATGAGGGCAAGCTGTACCTGATCACCGCCAACACCAAGGCCGTCTACGCCCAGCTGATGGCCCATCCCGCCCTGGAGATCTCCTCCATGACACCCGATGGCCGCTGGATCCGCCTGAACGCAGATGCCCGCCGGGACGAGCGCCGGGAGGCCAAGACCGCCATGCTGGAGGCCAACCCCAACCTCCGGGCCATGTACTCCGAGGACGATGGCGTCATGGAGGTCTTCGCCCTGGATAACGGCAAGGCCGTGATCTGCTCCTTCACCGCAGCCCCGGTGGAGATCGCCTTCTGATCCTGGTCCACAATTGATCCTTCTGAAGAGCGCCATGCCTCAAGGGATGGCGCTCTACTTCGGCCTTTGCTGGTGGTTGTTGGAGATGCTGATAGAACCAGCGGGTCCGGGTAGTATGGGCGTACAACAGACGGGTTCAAGCTGGACAAAACATTGAGTTGCTCGCTCTCTCGGAGAGCAAGGCCAGCCTCGTTCGAAGGCCTCGAACCTATCCTCACGGCATCATGCCCAGTACTGAACCCTCCCATGTGGGGATGAATGGCCGGCCTATGGCTAGCCGAGATGATCGGGTGGAGTGTACAACATATTTCCGAAGTTTTCAACCGCTAATCAGTGCAAGACCTGCTTCCGGCGGTGACTCCGGAAGTAAAGTTTGCAATTCTCGAATATGATAGCGATCCCTGAAAGTGAAAGGTGAAAAAAGCTGGACATCTCAACTGCTTTGTGCTAGAATGGAATGAAGAAAAGATGGTATGCTGAAAGGAGGATGATTTATATGGAGCAGAAAGACTTGCAAGCTGGAACGCAAAATTTTGCAAAAATAATCAAAGATGGAAGTTACTATGTTGATAAGACTATGATCATCAAAGAGCTTCTTCAAGCCCACAACGCCGTAAATCTCATCACACGCCCTCGCAGATTTGGTAAATCATTGATGATTGATATGCTTAGTAGTTTTTTCTCTCTAACGGCAGACCACAGCATCTTCGATGATCTCGCAATATGCAACGAAAGAGATATCTGTGAGAAATATATGGGGAAGTTCCCGGTTCTTCTCCTGGATCTCTCCGGTTTTAGCTCTGAAAGCTATAGAGATGCGCTCAATGTACTCGCAGACAAAATATCCAATCTTGCAGAATGCTATCTCCCTCTTTGCGAGAGTGGAAAGATGAGATCTCAGGATAAAGCACTGATGGAGACCTATTATGCGCTGAGAGACGTGACCACCTATCCCAAGAAGACGGAAGATTTCGCAGCTATGCTGAGAAGCGCTCCCTACAATATTTGTAAAATCCTCCATGATTACTACGGCAAGAATGTCGTTGTTCTCATTGACGAATACGATGTTCCTCTCAACAAGGCGTACCTTGGTGGCTTTTACGATAGCATGGTCGAATTGATCAGAATCATGTTTGAGAAGCTTTTAAAAACGACCAAAGTCTTGGAGTTATCGGTTATAACTGGTTGCCTTCGCATCTCAAAAGAAAGCATTTTTACCGGCATGAATAACATTTCTGTCTGGGACAGGGAGGACAACTTCAGCCGCGAGTATTTTGGGTTCACCGAAAAAGAAGTGGTGGATCTGTTATCGTATTATTCGTTGAACGATGTGTTAGACTCTGCAAGAGCATGGTATGATGGATATCTCTTTGGCAATGGGCATGTCTACTGTCCCTGGGATATCATCCGCTATGTGGTAAAATGCAGAAAAGGGGGCAATACAAACCCCGCAAACTATTGGACAGACAGCAGTGAAAACGAAATCATAATTCGCATGCTGCAAGAAAGCGATGCTTCTACGCAAAAAGACTATCTTCATCTTCTCGCGGGCAAAACCATTCAAAAAACTGTCACCGAAGCGTTGACCTACCGTGACCTCAATGAACCAGGAGACAACATTTGGAGTCTCTTAGTCGCTACGGGATATCTCACAATCGAGAGATACATCGATGACTCCGATGATGTGAGATACGATGTGGATGCTGAGGATGAGGCTGAAGATGAAGATGAAGACGAGGTTGAGGATGAGGATCTATTTTCCTCGCCCAGCAGACTGTGTGAACTCAAAATACCGAACGGGGAAATCAGGCAATTGTTTGGCTCACTCTTGCACGATTGGCTAAACAAATCTTTCCACACGAACACAACGGTCATATCTGCGTTTTGCGCAGCTTTTCCAAGGAGAGATCCTGAGGCCGCCGAGAAGAACCTGAAAAAGATTCTCTATGACGTTACGAGTTCGAGAGACATGTCTGCGCAAAACCAGCAGAAAGAATATTTCTATCACGGAACCGTTCTCGGCCTGCTGTACAGCAAATGGAAGGTTCGCTCGAACATTCAGTCTGGAGACGGATACTGCGATCTCGGTTTCTTCTGCAAGAAGAGACTTGCAATTGTAATCGAGATGAAGTTCAACAGCGCTGATTTGGAAGCGAGTGCAAAAGAAGCATTGAACCAAATCGAGATAAAGCGGTACGCTGATGAGTTTTTCCGAGACGGCGCCACAAAAGTGCTGCGCTATGGAATCGCCTGCTACAGGGATAACTGCAGAGTGCTTCTAGACACCAAAACTACAGTTTGATCCTGTGAAATTCAGACTTCTTCACAGATCCAGAGGGGGAATGCGCCCTTTGGTCCAACTTGTAAATTCCGTATTGTGAAGACGGACCCGGCTCGCTAATTTGGGACGATATGAATTTTCTTCCAACTTATCTTCTGAACCTGTTCCAGCTCCGATGGGACAAGGGAATACCGGCGGATAACGGCTAGACCGTGATCTGTACCTTCACCGCAGCCCCAGTGGAGATCGCCTTCTGATTGCTTCCCAGTCTCTCTTGCAAAGAGCGCCATACGTGCGGTATGGCGCTCTTTTTCGGCCTTTGCTGAGTTTTAACGGAGATATCGGCCGGTGATGCTCTCTGGATGGGCCGCGATCTCCTCCGGGGTGCCGCAGGCGATGATCCTGCCGCCGTGAATGCCGCCGCCGGGACCCATGTCTATGACGTAGTCCGATTGCCGGATCACATCCAGGTCGTGCTCGATCACCACCACCGTGGCGCCGGCGTCTGTGAGGCGGCGGAAGATCTCCAGAAGGGAGGCCACATCCAGGGGATGCAGGCCGATGGTGGGCTCATCGAAGACAAAGAGGCTTTCAGACTGGGCCCGTCCCATCTCACTGGCCAGCTTCAGCCGCTGGGCCTCGCCGCCGGAGAGGCTGGGGGTCTCCTCCCCTAAGGTGAGATAGCCCAGACCCAGGTCGTGGAGAACCTGGAGCTTCCGCTGCACGAGAGGCAGATCTGCGGTAACCTCCAGAGCCTCATCTACGCTGCACGCCATCAGCTCCGGCAGAGACAGGGCGGCCCCGCCTTTCTTGGGGGTGCGGCGGATGAGATAGGCCTGCTTGCTGTACCGGGCGCCATTGCACTCCGGACAGGGGATGTCCACGTCCGGGAGGAACTGCACATCCAGGCTGATGGAGCCGGTGCCGTCGCAGTTTGGGCAGCGGAGATCACCGGTATTATAGGAGAAGTCTCCCGCCTTTTTGCCCAGCAGCTTGGCGTCCGGGGTGCGGGCATAGACTTTCCGGAGCTCGTCGTGGATGTCCGCATAGGTGGCCACGGTGGAGCGGACATTGATGCCGATGGGGGTGGCATCGATCAGCTTCACCTGGCGGATGCCCGCAGTCTGGATGGAGACAATGTGCTCCGGCATGGGCTTGCCGTTGATCTCCGCGTCCAGGGCGGGGATCAGGCTCTCCAGCACCATGGTGGTCTTGCCGGAGCCGGAGACCCCTGTAACCACAATCAATCTCCCCTTGGGGAAGTCCGCCTCCAGGGGCTGCACCGTGTGAATGGGCAGGGTGGAGAGGTGGATGGTGCCCTGAGAGAACATCTCCCCCGGGGCGATCTGGGGTTTCCGGCTGGACACCGTCTTGCCCGCCAGGAAGGGGCCGATCCGGGACACCGGATTGGCCATCACCTCCGGGACCGTGCCCTGGGCGATGATCTCCCCGCCGCCGGCCCCGGCCTCCGGGCCCATCTCGATGATCCAGTCCGCCTTTTTGAGAATGGCGATGTCGTGGTCCACGAGAATCACGGAGTTGCCGTCTGCCAGAAGGTCCTCCATCACCCCGGAGACACCCTCCATGTTGGAGGGGTGGAGCCCGATGGTGGGCTCGTCCAGCACATAGAGCACCCCGGTGGTTCGGTTGCGCACCGCCCGGGCCAGCTGCATCCGCTGCCGCTCCCCCGTGGAGAGGGTGGAGGCTTCCCGGTCCAGGGTGAGATAGGAGAGGCCCAGATCCATGAGCCGTTTTGCCGCCCGCCGGAAGGACTCGCAGATGCTCTCCGCCATGGGCCGCATCTCCTCCGGGAGGGAGCCGGGGACCCCATCCACCCAGACGATGAGATCGGAGAGGGGGAGGGTGCACACCTCTGCCAGGGAGATCCCCCGGAGTTTGGGCGCCCGGGCGGCCTCGCTGAGCCGGGTGCCGCTGCAGTCCGGGCAGATGCTCTGCTTCAGGAACTTCTCCACTCGGCGCATGCCCTTCTCGTCCTTCACCTTGGACAGGGCATTCTCCACGGTGTATGTGGCATTGAAATAGGTGAAGTCCATGTCTCCGGCAGCGCCGCTGGTCTTGTTCTGGTAGATGATGTTTTTCTTGACGGCGGGGCCGTGGAAGACGATGTCCCGTTCCTCCGGGGTGAGATCCTTGAAAGGCACGTCTGTTCGGACCCCCATCTCCCGGGCGATGTCCTTCATCAGGGACCACATCAGCGTTTGCCAGGGGGCCACGGCGCCCTGGTCTATGGAGAGGGACTCATCCGGCACCAGAGTGGACTCGTCCACGGTGCGCACCACGCCGGTGCCCTCGCATCTGGGGCAGGCGCCGGTGCTGTTGAAGGACAGCATCTCTGCCCCGGGGGCAAAGAAGTGGGCCCCGCAGATGGGACACACAGACTCCCGGTCTGCCGCTGTGTTGATGCTGGGGGGCACCATGTGGCCGTTGGGACAGCGGTGGCTGGCGAGACGGGAGAACATCAGCCGGAGGATGTTGAGAAGCTCTGTGCCGGTGCCGAAGGTGCTGCGGATGCCGGGCACTCCCGGGCGCTGGTGGAGAGCCAGGGATGCAGGGACGTAGAGCACCTCATCCACCGCTGCCTGGGCGGCCTGCGTCATCCTGCGGCGGGTATAGGTGGAGAGAGACTCCAGATACCGCCGGGAGCCCTCGGCATACAGCACCCCCAGGGCCAGGGAGGACTTGCCGGAGCCGGACACCCCGGCGATCCCCACGATCTTATGCAGGGGGATGTCCGCATCCAGATGTTTCAGATTGTGTACCCGGGCACCCCGTACCTCGATGTGGTCTGGGACCTGGTCTTGTGTGTGGGCCATGGAATCACCTCAGTGAAATTCTGGCTGCCATCCTAGCATGTTCGGGGCGGTTTCGCAAGAGGAAAGCGCTGAGACAGGGTGTCCTTTTCCCAACCGGCGGGGTCCATCCTGCAGGCCTTCAAATGTTGTTCAATATCACGGGGATTGTGGATAAAATGTGTCCAAAATCGCAGGATCGCCGTCAAGGGCATGCAAAACGCTGCAAAACCGCAATTGCGATGGGCGCAGAATCGTGAAGGTTGGCTGTAGAAATCGAGAGGAAAGACGCCTATAATGCGCAACCGCCCGGAGGGAGAGATCCCTTCCCCCGGGTGCTCGTAACACATCATAGGAGGACCTATTCCGTGCAAAAAAATCTCACCGAGGGGAGCCCGATGAAGCTGCTTTTGGGCTTCACGATCCCCACTCTATTCGGCATGCTGTTTCAGCAGTTCTACAATCTGGTGGATACCATGATCGTAGGCAAGCTCCTGGGTGCCAAGGCATTGGCAGCAGTGGGCGCCACCGGATCGGTGAACTTTCTGATTTTGGGCTTCTGCATCGGTCTCTGCAGCGGCTTTGCCCTCCCGGTAGCCCGGGAGATCGGCGCCGGCAAAGACAGCCGCATGCGCCGCTGCTGCGCCAACGCAGCCTATCTGTCTGCCGTCTTCGCCCTGGTGCTCACCGTGGCCACCTGCGTGCTCTGCGGCCGCATCCTGGTCTGGATGGATACCCCGGCGGACATCTTTGTAGACTCGTACCGCTACATCTTCATCATCTTCCTGGGGATCCCCGCCTGCTTCCTGTACAATCTTCTGGCAGGCATCATCCGCTCCCTGGGAGACAGCCGTACCCCGGTATACTTCCTGGCCCTGTCCTCGGTACTGAACATCGGCCTGGACATCGCCTTCATCCTCTGGACCGACATGGGCGTTGCCGGCGCCGCCCTCGCCACCGTGCTCTCTCAGCTGGTGTCCGGCGTGATCTGCCTGCTCTATGTCCGCCGCCGCTTCCCCATCCTGCGCTTTGCCAAGGTGGAGCTGCAGCCGGACCACGAGATCTGCCTGGACCTCTGCTGCAACGGCATCCCCATGGGCCTGCAGTACTCAGTAACCGCCATCGGCTCCATTCTCCTGCAGACCGCTGTGAACGGCCTGGGCAGCCTCTACGTGGCCGCTATGGCCGCCGGCTCCAAGGTGCAGCAGCTCCTGGCCTGCCCCTTTGACGCCATGGGCGCCGCCATGGCCGCCTACTGCGGCCAGAACACCGGCGCCCGCAAGCCGGAGCGGCTGGGCGCCGGCATCCGGGACTGCGCCTTCCTGGGCCTGGGATACAGCCTCATCGCCTACGGCGCCATGTACCTCTGGGCGCCTCAGGCGGCCATGATGTTCCTGGATCCCGCAGAGCCGGAGCTGGAGCTGCTGGTCTCCCTCACCAGTGCCTTGGTCCGGAACCTCACCGCATTCTTCTTCCCCCTGGCCCTCGTGAACATCGTGCGCTTCTCCATTCAGGGCATGGGCTTCAGCCCCTTGGCCATCGTCTCCGGCGCCATGGAGATGGGGGCCCGGGCCGCCTTTGGACGGGTGTTTGTCCCCGCCCTGGGCTTCTCCGCCGCCATCTACGCCTCGCCGGTGGCCTGGCTCTGCGCTGATCTCTTCCTGCTGCCCGCCTGCGCCGTCTGCATCCGCCGGGTAACCGCCCGGTGCAAGAACGGCGGCCTGCAGCCCCCGCGGCACATCGTGCCCACGATGCGCACCCGCGCCCACGGATAATGAAACCTTAACAGCATGCCAAGAAACCGCCTTCCCGCCTGGGAGGGCGGTTTTGCTCTTCGGAAAAGCAGGATTTGTGCCTCTTCTCTCCTCCTTGACGGCCCTCTCATTCTCCGCTATAATCGGCGAAAAGGCGGCGGCAGGGACCGCCGCCGGAACGGAGGGATAGAGACCATGAAATTGCGCAAGTGGGCAGCGCTGCTGCTGGCATTGCTGCTGCTCTTCAGCCTGAGTGCCTGCGGCGGGGGAGAGACCCCGCCCCAGACCCAGGGGCCTGTAAATACAACCACTGCCACCGAGGCGCCCCAGGAGACGGAGCCCCCGGAGACACCGCCTGAGCAAGAACCGGAGACCACAGAACCGCCGGCTGAGACGGAGACCCCTGTGGAGAGCGAAGAACCGAACCAGACAGCCGCCCCGGAGGAGACAGATCCCCCAGCGGAGCCTACCGATGAGCCGGAAGAGGGCCTGCCTGCCAACGTGCCGGCGTATGGGACCTACCTCTACGATGTGGAGAGCGTCACCCTGTACCTGGAGGCGTACGGGGAACTGCCCCCCAACTACATCACCAAGAATGAGGCCCGAGATCTGGGCTGGAACGGCGGCTCGGTGGAGGACTACATGGAGGGCGCTGCCATCGGCGGAGACCGGTTCGGCAACCGGGAGGGCATCCTGCCGGACAACCCCGGGGTTACCTATACCGAGTGCGATATCGACACGGACGGATACGGCTCCCGAGGTGCCCGGCGCCTGGTGTTCTCCTCAGACGGGCGGTACTTCTACACGGACGATCACTATGAGACCTTCACCGAGCTCTGGGTAACCGAAGACTGGCAGATCCAGTGGGATGGGTAAGCCGATGAGAGAGATCACACTGGACTGCCGCCGTCTGCAGGAGCGGACAGCGGCCCACGCCTATCTCCAGGAGACCCTGGACTTCCCCCCGTACTACGGCAGAAACCTGGACGCCCTGGCAGACTGCCTCAGTGAATTGCACGATGTGCGCCTTACGGTGCTCCACCCGGAGGCGGTGCCTGCCGGATACGGGCATAAGATCCTCCAGGTGCTGATGGAGGCGGGGGAGGAGAATCCCCACCTGCAGGTGGATGTGCTGCTGGAACTGGCAGACACGGAAAAAGACGAATAAGACAACAAAGGGAGAGAGGCGCGGCCTCTCTCCCTTTGACGCTATTCTGGAATGTCTGTTGCCGCTCAGCGGACCTGGATCTCCAGCACCGCCGGCTGCATCCCGTCTGCGGAGACAGTTACCTTCACCGGACCCGGGGTCTCGCTCGCCCGGAGGATGGCCTGGGCTCTCCCAAAGTGGGTGGTGTGGCAGCCGTTGTGGAAGACCTCCGCCGTCCGGGTGCGGGCGCTGCCCACGGCGGCCAGCTCCGCCCCTTCTCCCTCCACGGACACGGTTACCATCTTCTCCACGCCGGGCTGCAGCTCGCCCTTGGAGTCTGTGAGCTCGATGTCGATGTAGCAGAGGTCCTGGCCGTTGGCCTGCATCTCGGTGCGCTCCGCCTTGGCCCGAAGGATCACCTCTCTCGTGGCGGTTACCAAGGTGTCCTCGCCCCAGAGGGCCCCGTTCTGATAGACCTTGGCAGTGAGGGTGCCGGGCTTATAGGTGACGTGGAAGATGGCCTTGTTGGACTTCATCTTCTTCTTGCCCAGGGACTTGCCGTTGAGGAAGAGCTCTGCGGTGTCTCCGAGGCCGTACACCTCCGCCTCTGTCTTGTTGCCCTCATAGCCCTGCCAGGACCAGCTATGGAGGGCATTTGTCATGCGCCAGGCGCCGTGGTAGTACTGTTTGCCCGCCATGGACACCGGCTTTACCGCCAAGTACGGCTTCTTCCAGAGCCCATAGGCGATCTGCATGTAGTAGCTGCACGCCGTCTGATACCCGGTGGCGTCTATGGTGCCGGCGCCGTCGAAGAGGCCCAGACCGCCCCACTCGGTGTAGTCCCAGGCGCCACAGGTGCCCGCCTCGCCCAGATAGTCCCAGCCGGTCCAGACGAAGTCCCCGATGAGCTGGGGGTACTTCATCACCAGAGGCCAGTTGTCTGCGATCTTGTACACCATGGTCTCACTGCCGTTGTAGATGCGGCCGGGATCCCGCTCCAGGTCCTCTGCATACCGTGGCGTGCCGTAGTTGAGGCCCAGCACGTCCACATAGGGCACCAGCTTGTCCGCCTTCTCCCCGTTCTTCTTGCCCTTGGTGGCGTTCAGCATCATGTCTGGCAGCAGGTTCATCACCATGTTGAAGCCGGTGGAGCTCTGCTTGTCCAACTGGGCCATCAGATCCTTGCTGTCCTCCGGGTTCATGGGCTCCGCCTTGTACGGCTTGCCGTCGTCCTTGTAGATGGCCTGGCTCATCAGCATCAGGTTTGCCCCCACGGTTACAATCCGGGTCCGGTCCAGAGACCGCACCAGCTCCGCCTGCTCTTTCAGAAGATCGATGCCCCGCTCCTGGCCCAGTTCACTGTTCTCATTGCCCAGGCTGTACATCACCACCGAGGGGTGGCTGATGTCTTTTGCCACCATGGCGGCGAGATCCTCCTTATAATTCTGGGCGAAGTCCCGGGAGTAGTCGTGATAGGTCTTGGGGATGTACCACATGTCGAAGGACTCGTCCATGATGTACATGCCCAGTTTGTCCGCCGCCCGGAGGATGGCCCGGCTGCAGGGGTTGTGGGCGCTGCGGATGGCGTTGAAGCCCGCCTCTTTCAGGATGCGGACCCGGCGCTCGGCGGCGTCGTCAAACTCGGCGGCGCCCAGAAAGCCGTTGTCGTGGTGGATGCAGGCGCCCCGGAACTTCACCTCATTGCCGTTTACCCGCACCCCCACCGAGGGATTCCAGGTGAGCTCCCGGATGCCGGTTACCACCTCTTCCTGGTCTCCTGCGCAAGACAGCACCACCCGATAGAGGTTGGGGTGCTCCGCGTCCCAGAGCTTGCCGTCCGGGACCTCGATGTCCCCCACGGGACCGGAGGCCACCTGGGTGTCCCCGTCCCACACGGAGACCACGGTGTCCGCCGGGCAGTCTGCGGAGACGGAGAGCACCGGGGGACGGATGCTCTTGGTGAGCACCTGCACGTTGGCGATGTGCTCTTTGGGCTTGATTATCAGGTGCACCGGGCGGTAGATGCCGGAGCCGGAGTACCAGCGGCTGTTGGGCTCCAGGCTGTTGTCCACATCCACCGTGACGTGGTTGGCCCCCTCCTGGGCAACTTCGCTGATGTCCACGGTAAACTCCGTGTAGCCATATGCATGGCGGCAGAGCTCCTTGCCGTTTACGGACACCACGGCGTTGCGGTACACGCCCTCAAACACCAGGGCGATGTACCCGCCCAGCTGCTCTGGGGCGAGGGTAAAGTCCTTCTCGTAGAGGTACCGGCCGCCGGGGAAGTAGCCGGAGTTGGCGCCGTTGAGACACTTGCTGCGGGGTTCGGTGCGCATGGCATCGTGGGGCAGGGTTACCTGCTGCACCTGATCCGGGGTGTCTTTCCGGCACACGGTCCAGTTTGCACAAAAGTCCATGGTCATGGGTAAAACCTCCTCAATCCATTTGTTCTTGCAGTGCGGAAAGGTCTATGATGGCCGCCAGATGGCGGGAAGATCTGTTCTGTCTGGGCCTCAGGGGTCCTCGTCCTGGTCCTCCGCATCCTGCAGAAGATCATTCCAGTACAAGAGAGGGTCCTTCTCTGGGGGCTTGGGCGGTTCTGTGATCCTGCCGTATTCATAGGTGTCCTCTATGTCCACTTCTGCGTCCAGGTCCATGTCTCGAAAGCCCTCCGTCCAGGGCTCGTCCTCTTCAGACGCCTCTTCGTCCTCCCAGTCCTCGTCCTCCTCGTACCAGTCTGCATCGCCCCAGTCTATGGCGTCCTCCTCCGGGGTCTCATGCTCTGCGTCCTCGTCTGTGTCCTCGTCTTCCTCCTCCCCGATCCAGCCTCTCCAGAGTGTCCTGGCAGCGGGCAGGCTGTCTGCCGAGGCGGCCTGCCACACGGTCTCCCGGAAGGCGATGGACAAGGCAGACCGGTCTGCTGAGGAGACCCAATCTTTGGGCGGGACAGTGGAATCCAGATGCTCCAGCTGTTCCATCTCTTGTTCCCAGTCCAGGGTGCGCAGGACGGCATTCCAATAGAAGCTGCAGATGCGGATGTCCTCCCCCATAGGAAGGTTTGTGAGGTATTCCTGGAGGACAGCCAGTGTCTGCACGCTGTCCAGGGAGAGAAAGTCTATGTAGCTGTTCTCGGTGCCCTCCGCCCATCCGGTGAAGAAGACCTTGTCCTCCAGTACGGCGCGGACATGTCTCTCCAGCCTGAGACGGAAGGTCTGGAAGTCCAATCCGGAGACCCGGCGGGGGACGGTGAGAAACCAGTTCCCCACCCCGTACCGCTGAAAGGCCGCCAGGCCTCTGCCGTTGCGGAGAAAATAGATCTCCTCCAGCTCCGGCATGCAGGTCTCCCCCTGGAAGATGTCCGCCCTGGGGCGGGGCACTTTGGTGGGCCTGCGGGTGAATGCCAGCTTGCGCCGCTCCAGGATCTGATCCGGCCGGGTGATGGGCTCCATGCCCCAGGACCGGAACCACTCTGTCAGGTCTGAGAGCGGGACAACATCGTCGTCCTCCGGGTACAGGGCACTCTCTGCCAGGGTGATCTCGTCCACATGGAGACACAGCGTGGCCAGGGGGAGGATGGTGCGGACCATCATGTTCATGCACCAGAGGGCGGTGTCCGGATTTGTCCCCGTGCGCAGCGCCGGGTGCCAGAGGGAGAGGTTCACCCTGGGAGCGGCGCTGTAGAAGCGGCTGGGGGTGATGTGGACCAGAATGTCCTCGCTCTGGATCGGCTCATCTCCCACCGCGCCGCTGTCTGTAGACAGGGACCAGTCCTCCAGAACCAGATGCCAGTCCTCCAGAACGGACGCCGGCGCGTGCCGGGCGAGATACAGCATGGGCACCAGAGAGTAGATGCCGTGGGGACAGCCCACATGGAGAATCCCGGGGCGCCATCTGCGGTATGAGCGGAGCAGCAATGTGCCTGTGGGAACCCAGGGGTCCCAGCGCTCCAATAGCTGCTGCAGGGCTTGTGAACTGCCCCAGGTGAGGAATGCCTCCAGCTTTCCGAAGATGTCCCAGATTTTCTGCTGCCGGGATGCCCAAGCGCGGGACTCGGCGCAGTACCCGTTGAGAAAGCAGACCTCCGCCAGCATTTTGTGGTATGCGGGATCGTGGAGCCGCTGCAGAACCTCCCCGGCCTCTTCAAAGCGCATGGACGCATAGTACAGCCGCGCCACTGTGCTCAGTAATTCTGCGGAGATGCCGGGATCGTGGAGGAAGGAATGCAGGGCCTCGAGAAAGCGGTGCAGAAGGGCAAAATCCGGCTTGCACTGGGAATCTGCGGCCAGCTTGTCCAGGTAGGCTCTGGCCTCCTGCAGGGTTTGCCGCTTATCTTTGGGGTTGGTGGGTTCCACAGGGACATCACGCCTTTCCACTGGCCGTACGGCTTTGTATCGGTATGGTGCTATCATAAACGCTGGGACAAAGACTGTCAAGAGCGGGGTGATTTGGCGATTTCGCTGCCAGAGAAGAGAAATCCCCCGGGCGCCGCCGGCGCCCGGGGGATTGGGGAGAATAGATGGCTGGGAGAGCGTGCTCAGCGCTTTTTCTTGCCGTTTTTGCTGTTCTGGGCCTTTCGCTGGGCCTTGGAGAGTTTTTTCTTTCCGGCGGCAGGTGTCTGTGCGGCAGGAGATGCTGCCGGCTTGGAAGTGCAGAGGTCCTCTGGGGTGAACAGGGGCTGGAAGCTGGCCTCCAGCTCTGCCGCTGCGGCGGCATCGGGGACGGGGATGTCCGGGTGCTGGTGGGCCCGGGCAAAGGTCTCGTAAGTGGCTGCACTCTCCGGGAAGATCTTGTTCTGGGCGATCTCTTTCCGCCAGGCGTGGGGAATGCTGTTCCAGAAGGCGGTGCAGAACAGCAGCTTGTCCCCGCCGGGGGCGTTGTTGGCGTACGCATTCAGAGCAGACAGGAGAGAGCGGCTGTGCAGGGAGATGAGATCCAGGTAGCAGTACTGGGTGCCCTCCGCCCATCCGGTGAAGAAGACCTTGTCCCCCTCTGTCTGGGAGAGATACCGCTGGATCTGCTGCCGGTATTGGGCGGAGTTGCCGGTACAGAGCGCGTTGGGGATCATCAGGAACATGCCGCAGAGGCCGTACCGCTCCAGGGCGACCTGCCCCTCCTCATAGAGATGGTAGAAGATGCGGTCCAGCTCCGGCATGCAGGTCTCGCCCCGGAGGATGTCGTCCCGGGGACGGCCGGTGTCCTTGGGCTCCCGGGTGATGGTGTACCGCCGGCGGGAGAGCAGGGTGTCCAGAGAGATGTCCGTCTGGAAGCCTCTGTCTTGCATCTGCTGCCGCAGCGCAGGCAGGGGGAATGCGTTCTCCAGTGCCTCCGGTGCCGCTGTGATGTCCGCCACATAGAGCAGCCGGGTGCCCATGGGCAGCGCGGCGTTTACAATCCGAGCGGCGGCCGCCTGGACCCTCCGGACATCCCCCTGGGCGGCCAGTGCCGGGTGCCAGAGGGCCAGGGACACCTTGCCGTTCTCCTCGGTGAGGGAGACCTGAATCTCCGAGGCCGGGACCTGCTCATCCCAGATCGGGACCAGGTCGCCATCGGCCAAAACGCCGTCTCCGGAGATGGCGATGTTCCAGCGCTTGCCGATGCCGGAGGGGTAGTGGCTGGTGAGGTACAGCATGGCCGGCAGGGTGAGAATGCCGTCCGGAAGGCCGGTGAAGAGCGTGTTCTTTCTGCCGGCTCCGGCGGGGAGAAGGGTGAGCTCCTGGGTGGGGAAGATGGCGTCTGCCCAGAGCAGAAAGTCCGGGATGGCATCTCTGTCCCCGCCGCCCGCCAGCTGCCGCGCCAGCGCAAACTCCACGGCGGCAAAGTGCTTCCAGAAGTTCTGCCGGCGGGGCTCCCAGTGGTTGAAGTGGTTGGGGTAGCTGCTGCCCAGGTCGCAGTTGTACTGGCTGGAATACAGAAACGGCGGGGAGGCGAGGGCGGGCTGCCACTGCTCGCTCTCCCGGAACCGCTCTGTGGCCTCCAGCACAGAGGAGATGCCTGCACGGTAATTATCGCTTCCCCGTACACCCTCCGGCGGCATGGTCTCCACCAGGCACTGGTGCAGCTTGATGTAGTCGTACTGCGCGTTGGCGGCGTTGCAGGCATCGAGATACGCGCTGATCTCGGTGAGCTTTCCCATAGCGTCCTGTTCAAATGACGCATCGATGTCCTCGGGATCGTCCTCTTGCTCGTCCTCGCTTTCGCCTTCGCCTTCGTCTTCTTCCTCTTCTTCGTGATCCTCAAAATCCCATGAGGAATCGTCGTCTGCATCGTCCCCCCAGTAGAAGTCGTTTGCCTCTGCGAGGCTGTTCTTGCCCCGGAACAGGGAGCCCCATGCGGACTGCACTTTGTCGGAGAAGCGTTGCTCTTCCTCGGGAGACAGGTCATCCATCTCGTCCTCATCCCCATCGTCCGCATAGCCGAACGGAGGCCGGCCGGAGATGAGGGAGATCCTGTGCCACTGGGATTCCAAAAACGCCTTCTCCAGAGCAGCGCGGTCCTCCGGGGAGACCGGTACATCGGGCGCTTGGGCCTCCAACAGCGATGTGCGCTGCATCTCCCGGAGCGCATCTGTTGTGCGAAGTACGCTGTCCCAGTAGAAGGTGCAGATCCGGATGTCCCCGCCGCCGGGGATCTTCTGAAAGTATGTGTGCAGCTGGTTCAGGGTGTCCTTGCTGTCCATGGAGAGAAAGTCCACGTAGCAGTACCGGGTGCCCTCCGCCCAGCCGGTGTAGTACACGGTGTTCTTGCCCACGGCTTGTGCCAGTCTGCAGCGGAACTGGTAGAAGTCTCTCCCGCACACGGCCTTGGGAATGGTGAGAAACCAGTAGCCCACGCCGTAGCGCTGGAGCGCGGCCATGGCCTTGCGGTTGCGGAGAAAGTAGATCTCCTCCAGCTCCGGCATACAGGTCTCGCCCCGGAGAATGTCCGCCCGGGGACGGGAGACCTCGGCGGGCGTGCGGGAAAACCCGTACCAGCGGTATGCCATCGCCTGGTCTGCCGGGATGTCCAACTGCAGCTGTTTCTTCTGGAACCAGCCTTTCAGCGCAGGCAGCGGCATGAGATCGCCTTTGGCAAGGGCCCTTTCCGCCACCGCAATCTGCTCGGCATACAGCACCACTGCAGAGAGGCCCAGCGTCCGGCACACCATGTTGGCGGCCAGTTCTGCGGCGAAATCCGCAATGCCGCTGGCTGCCATCTCCGCCAGCACCGGGTGCCAGACCTGCAGGCGCACCTTGTCTATCCCGGTGTACACCGGGCTGGGAGAGACCTGGACCTGTATGTCCTCCATGCGAATCTGCGTGCCGAGGACCGTGATGCTGCTGAGCTTTGCCTGGGGATCCTCCAGCAACACCTTCCAGCGCAACAAGACGGAGACGGGGCATGCCTCGATCAGGGAGAGCATGGGGATCAGGGAGATGGCGCCGTAGAGACTGTCCAGCAGCAGTTTTCCCTTTTCCCTGCCGTACGGCGGGGCGAGCGTGGCAAAGGTGCAGGGGAGATTGGACCCCCAGCGCCGCTTCAGCGCCAGAAAGCTGCGGCTCACCTGCGCGTCATCCCCGGAGAACGCTGGCGCCTGCTCCTGGAAGGCGTTCCAGATCTCGGCATACCGGGACGCCCAGTCCCGGGGCGTGATGCAGTAGCCGCTGTAGAAGGCGCAGCTGTTCCGCAGCTCGTCCAGGGAGGGAGCCGGGATGCGCTCCAACACCTCCGCGGCCTCTGCATACCGCATGGAAGTGTAATACAGCCTGGCCATCGCCCGAAGGAGATCCGGCGGGGTGGGGGTGTCTGGGAGATAGGGGGTGAGCTCTGTGATATAGCGGTAGAGCAGGGCGTAGTCCGGGCTTGCGCTGGGATTTGCGGCCAGCGTGTCCAGATAAGCCAGGGCGTCCTGCAGGGTCTCTTGCGGGAACGGGGGTTTGGAGACGTGCAAGGGAGGTACCACCTTTCTATCAAATTTGCATAATCGTATAGTAGACGATGGGAGAGACGGTGTCAAGGCGGATTTCAAATCGTTTGGAAGAATCCCCCGGGCGCCGGTGGCGCCCGGGGGTGATCTCAGCGCTTTTTCTTGCCGTTCTTGCCGCTGTTCTGTCCCTTTCGCTGGGCCTTGGACAGCTTTTTCTTGCCCACAGTGGATTTTTGGGGCACTGCTGCCGGCGCCTCCGGGGCTTTGGAAGCGCAGAAGTCTGCCAGGGTGAAGAGGGGACGGAAGCTGGCCTCAAAAGCGGCGGCGGTGTCCCCATCGGGCACTGGGATGTCCGGAAACAGATGGTTCTGGAGAAAGGCGGGGATGTCCGGGTTGTCCAGGTCTTCGGGGACGATCTGCTCATAAGCCGCATCGATGAGCCAGGCGTACGGTCTGCTG
This sequence comes from uncultured Oscillospiraceae bacterium, assembly GCA_947623875.1. Classification (GTDB taxonomy): domain Bacteria; phylum Bacillota; class Clostridia; order Oscillospirales; family Oscillospiraceae; genus Enterenecus. The sequence goes on along the minus strand of CANQII010000014.1, from coordinate 2,019 downwards.
CCCCAGTAGAAGGTGCTGAACTGGAACTGCCCGCCTGCGGGACTGCTTCGGGCGTATGTGTCCAGGGCGGACAGGAGAGAGTCCCCGTGCATACTGATGAGGTCCAGGTACATATACCGGGTGCCCTCCGCCCAACCGGTGAAGAACACCTTGTCCCCCTCCGCCAGGCTGATGGTGCGCTGGACTTGCTGGCTGTACGAGAGCGGGTCCTCCTCGCAGACCGCTTTGGGAATCATCAGGAACACCGCGTATAGGCCGTACCGCTCCAGGACGATCTGCCCCTCCTCGTAGAGGCGGCGGTAGATCCGCTCCAGCTCGGGCATGCAGGTCTCGCCCCGGAAGATGTCGTCCCGGGGCCGGCTGGTGTCCTTGGGCGCCCGGACGATGGTGTACCGCCTCCGGGAGAGCAGCGTGTCCAGGGGGATCTCCGTCTGGAAGCCCATGGCCTGCATCTGCTGCTGCAGCTCAGACAGGGCAAAGGCATCTTCTGGCGTTTCCAGTGCCGCTGTGATGTCCGGCGCATAGAGCAGCCGGGCACCCATAGGCAGGGCGCAGTTCACCAGCCGCACAGCCTGGCGCTGGGCCTCCTGGGCATCTGCCTCCGCCAGTTGGGCCAATTTCGGGTGCCAGACGGCAAGGGAGAGCATGCCGTCCTTCTGGGTGAGGGACACCCGGACCTCCCGTGCGGGGATGGAGCGGCGGCCCACCGGGACAAAGGCCGGCAGGCTGTCTCCGGAGATGCCGATCTTCCAGCGCGTCCCCACCGTGGAGGGATAGTGGCTTGTGAGATACAGCATGGCGGGCAGGGTGAGTATGCCGTCCGGAAGGCCAGTGAGAAAGGCGTTCTTGCCCTTCTGCCCAGGGAGCAGCATGAGCTCCTGCCCGGGGAAGACGCTGTCTGCCCAGAGCCGGAAATCGGTCTCCACAGTGGAAGCACCGCCGCCGGCAAGCTGCTTTGCCAGATCGGACTCCACTGCGGCAAAGTGGACCCACAGCTCCTGCCGGCGGACCTCCCACTGGTAGCTGCTGCTGGGATAGCTGCTGCCGAGGTCGCAGACCTGCCGCTGGGTCTCCGAGAGCGGGGATGCCCAACGGACGCTCTCCCGGTACCGCCCCGCCCCGGCCAGCACCAGGGTGAGCTTGTCCCGATAGTCCTCTCCGATGTCTGCCGCCGGATCTCCGGGAAGGGCGAGCTGCAGGCAGCGGTGCACCTGGGCGTGGTCCAGATCTTTCCCTCTGTGTTCGTTGATGTGCTGAACCGTCTCTTTCAGAAGCCGCAAATTCTCTTCATATGCCTTGGAAAACGCCTCTGCTGCCTGTTCCGCCTCGCTGGGGGCTCCCATTGCAGACCACTGGGTCTCCCGGAAGGCCTTCTCCATCCGGGCGCGGTCTGCCGCCGAGATGTGGTCCTGGGGCGGCTGGGCGGCAGCGGGATTCATGGCCAGGCGCATCTCAATCAGTTGGAAGGCGGACATCTCTTGGAAGAGATCGGCGGTGCGCAGTTCGGCGTTCCAGTAGAATGAGCAGATGCGGATGTCCTTGCCCCGGGGGAGCGTTTTCAAATACTGGTTCAGGGAGTTCAAGGTGGACTTGCCGTTCATGGAGAGAAAATCGATGTAGCAGTTGCGGGTGCCCTCCGCCCATCCGGTGAAGAAGACCTTGTCCCCCTGCTCCTTGCGGACCTGGGCCTGCAGCTTCTTGCGGAAGGCGGCAAAATCCTCTCCGCAGACCTTTCTGGGGATGGTGAGATACCAGTAGCCCATGCCGTACCGCTGGATGGCGGCCATGGCCTTTCTGTCCCGGAGGAAGGTGATCTCCTCCAGCTCCGGCAGGCAGGTCTCGCCCCGGGTGATGTCCGCTCTCGGATGGGGAGCCTTGTTGGGGGTACGGGTGAAAGACAGCCGCCGGTGGTCCAGAATCTCCTTCGCGGGGACGTCCAGCATAAGGTTTCTCTCCTGGAACCAGTCCTTCAGGTCTGGCAGGGGCATGGAATCCGTCTCGGGCAGGTCCACCTCAGAG
>CANQII010000013.1 GCA_947623875.1 uncultured Oscillospiraceae bacterium | reverse complement strand
CCGGAACCGGCTGAAAGAGCAGGAGATGGACATCGCGAGACAGAATGCAGAGCTACTGGCACTGCAAAGTCAGATCAACCCGCACTTCCTCTTCAACGCCCTGGAGAGCATCCGCATGCACAGCATCCTCAAGGAGGAGCGGGAGACGGCGGATATGGTGGAGAAACTGGCCCTCATGGAGCGGCAGAACGTAGACTGGTCCATCGATACCAACACGATTCGAAAGGAACTGGAGTTCGCCGAGGCATATCTCGGCCTCCAGAAATACCGCTTCGGAGACCGCCTGAACTACCGCATCGAGGTACAGCCGGGCTGCGAGGATGTCCTGGTGCCCAAACTCACGGTGACCACCTTCGTGGAGAACGCCTGCGTCCACGGCATTGAGAGCAAGACCAGTCCCGGATGGATCTTCGTCCGGGTTACCCGGGAGATGGGCGAACTTTGTGTGGAGGTGGAGGACACCGGCGGCGGCATGGAGGAGGACGAAGTGGCGGAGCTGTCCCACCGCATGGAGGCGGCGGACATCCAGATGCTGAAGGGCAAGGGCAGAGTGGGGATCGTCAACGCCTGCCTTCGCCTGCGCATGGCAACCAACGGTGCTGCACAGTTCTCTGTGGAGAGCGAGGTGGGGATCGGCACGGTCTTCACCATCCGGATCCCGCTGGACAGGACAGAAAGGGCGGAGTGACATGCTGAAGGTATTGATTGTAGACGATGAGGCTGTGATCCTGCAGGGCATGCAGGTGCTGATAGACTGGCAGGCGGAGGGCTACGAGATTGCAGCCCTATGCAAGGACGGCCGAGAGGCGCTGGAGTATCTCCGCAGTCACCCGGTGGATCTGGTGATTGCGGATGTGATGATGCCTGTGATGTCTGGCCTCGAACTGCTGGAGACGGTGAAGCGGGAGCACATCTCCGAGGCCAGCTTTGTGATCCTCAGCGGCTATGGGGAGTTTGCCTTTGCCCAGCAGGCCCTGCGGCTGGGCTGCATGGACTACCTTCTGAAGCCCATTGAGAAGGAACAGCTGCTGGCTATCCTCCGGAGATCCAGCAACGTCACGGAAAATGCCCGCATGGAGCACAAGTATGAGCAAGCCTATCTCACCCGGAATCTCATCGCCCTGCTGTATGGGAAGGAACCCGGTCCGGACATGGCCTACCTTCGCAACCACCTGCGGCTCTCTCCTGGCCTCCGGTACATCGAGATTGAGGCCGTTATTGAGACAGAGGCGGACGCAGAGGGGGATACCGTGGAGCCGGGGGAGATCCGGGAACAGCTGTACCAGTGCTGCCACAAGATCCTGGAGGCGGATGCAGGCCACTGTGTCATGGAGATCTCCGCTACACAGGCCAGCACAGCGGTAGGCTTCCTCTATTGCGATTACATGGCGGCAGACCGCGGCCTCACTGAAGCCCAATACATCCGCCAGCTGCATCGGCAGCTGGGTGTGGCGGTACAGCGGGAACTGCGGTTCCTGGTGGGGCGCCGGGTGCAGGATGTGGAGCAGATCTCCGCCTCCTATGAGTCTGCCGGCACCCTCCGGAATCTGGTGGCCTTCCGGGCCAGCAAGCCCATCTACTGGTATGAGCAGGAACTGCAGGAGCAGACCGGCGGATCTGTGCTGCTGCGGCAGGAGCTGGATGCCCTGGTGGAGGCGGTGGAGCGGGGAGAACACGCCCTCATCGTGCAGAAGGTGGACGCCCTCTTCGACCGTATGCAGTCCGGGGGCATGAAGCATCGGGACATCAACATCAATTTCAACTATCTCCTCTTCCGCCTGGTGCATGTGGCCTCCAGCCTGGACGGCGAGGCGAATCAGGAGGAGATCATGCAGTTGATCAGCGATGGCTCTGTGGAGCAGGGGTTCCGCCGGGGAAGCCGAAACCACCTCACCCGATTCGCCTGGGAGTATGCGGACTACCTGGGTCAGCTGCGGCGCAGCGAACCCTCCGGCATCCTGAAGAACATCGAGCGGGAGATTCGAGAGAACTATGCGGAGAACCTCTCTCTACAGTCCCTGGGAAAGAAGTACTACATCAACAGTTCCTATCTGGGACAGATCTTCCGGAAGGCATACGGCCAATCTTTCCGGGACTACCTCACCATGCAGCGGATTAATGAGGCGGCCCGTCTATTGCTGCACACAGACCGGAAGATCGGAGACATCGCGGAGAGCGTGGGCTATCGGGACATAGACTACTTCATCTCCCGATTCATTGAGATCAAGGGCTGCACCCCGTCCCGGTATCGGAAGAGCAGGTCTTAAGGGGAAATGCTGATAGAGGCAGAACAATGGAAAGGGGTGACTTGATTTGCTCCTCAAAACAATGCAATTGGAAAATTATACCGTGTTTGAAAACCACACCATCCGGTTTGGCCCCGGCGTGAACCTCTTCATAGGAGAGAGCGGCTGCGGGAAAACCCACCTTTTGAAGGTGCTGTATGCCGCCTGCCAGAGCGCACGCAAGAAGGTATCCTTCCCCTATAAGCTGGTCTGCACTATGCTGCCGGATGACTATAAGATTGCCCGTTTGAAGACCAGAAAGGCCGGGAAGCAGAACTGTCTCATCCGGGTTGCGGCCAGCACTACGGACGATGCCTCAGACCGTGTTCTGACCATGTCCTTCTCCGAGAAGACGAAAAGGTGGGATGCGGAGGTCCGCGGGGAAGCGGGCTGGGAGCAGTCCTTTGCCGGGAGCAGCAGTATTTTCATTCCCTCCGGGGAGATCCTCTCCCACAGCTACAACCTGAATGCCGCATCCCAGGTGGATAATGTCCGCTTCGATGACACCTACCTGGATATTCTCAATGCGGCCAAGGTGAATATGTCGGCGGGGGGATGCAGCACGTCGAAAAAGGCCCTGTTGGAATCTCTGGAAGAGCAGATCCACGGTACGGTTCTCTATGACGCAAAGCGGGATGCATTCTACCTGAAGCGGGGCAATGCAAAGCAGGAATTCCATCTTGTAGCAGAGGGTATCTGCAAACTGGCGCTTCTATGGCAGCTTATCCAGAACGGAACCTTGGAAGAGGGCGCTGTCCTGTTTTGGGATGAGCCAGAGGCAAATCTGAGTCCGTCCTGTATCCCGATCGTTGTGGAGATCCTGCTCCAGCTGCAGCGTAACGGGGTGCAGGTGTTTCTCGCTACCCACAGCTACCTGGTGGCGACCTATTTTGAGGTCCGGAAAACCGCGCAGGACAACATTCTGTTCCACTCCCTATCTTGTGCGGACGATGCGCTTCAGTATGCGGCATCGCCGAAGTTTGATGACCTGTGTAGAAACGCGATCATCACGCAATTCAACCAGCTGCTGGACGAGATATATGCGCTTTGATTTCCCGATTCATCGAGAGCAAGGGCTGCACCCCGTCCCGGTACCGGAAGAGCAAACCGTAGGAGGAAAGGAAATGCTGCAATTAGACAGGCTGTATCAATCCGGGATGATCCTGCAGCGGGAGAAGCCGGCTCTCTTTCGAGGAGAGGCAGATCCTCATATTCCCATCCGGGTGGAGAGCAGTGTCGGCGTTTCCGCTGAGACCGTGGCGGACGTAGACGGCTATTGGAATGCTACCCTGCCGCCTATGGAAGCGGTACCGTCCTGTACGGTAACCATCACCGCAGGGGAGGAGCAGATCAAGCTGGAAGACGTGGTGGTGGGGGAGATCTGGATCGCCGCCGGACAGTCCAACATGGAGTTCTGGATGCGGTATGAAAAGCACCGTGCCCAGGAGACAGGGAATCATCCCAATCTTCGCTTCTTCGATGTCCCCAAGCTCTCCTATCCCGGCCAAGAGCACGATTTCGATTACACCCAGGTGGGGTGTTGGCGAAAGGCCGTCCCGGAGGACCTGGACTACTTCTCCGCCGTGGGATACTTCTTTCAGAAAGAACTGTCCCAGGCGCTGGATGTCCCGGTGGGCATCATCGGCTGCAACTGGGGCGGCACCCCGTCCTGCGCCTGGATGCGCCGGGAGACTGCAGAGCGGGTGGGCTCCGTCTGGTGCCAGACCTCCGATGCGGTGTTTCGGGGAATCGACCGAGAGGCGTACTGCCGCGCCATGGCCCAGAAGCCGGACAACAACACCGGGGAGCCCTTCCGCAACGCCTTCAACGAGTTTATCCTTCCCCAGACCCCTACAGCAGAGGAGATCCAGGCCTTTCTCAATGCCCAGCCGCAGATTCCCCCGGAGATCGCAGCCCTGCCGCTGCCCCAGAACACCCCGGGGATCCTCTGGCAGCGGATGGTGGAGACCATTGTGCCCTTCCCGGTGCGGGGCGTGCTCTGGTATCAGGGGGAGTCCGACGACAACGGCGATGAGACCGGCCTCTACCAGCGGATGCTCACCGCCCTGGTGCAGGATTGGCGCCAGGCCTGGGGAGAGACCCTGCCGTTTCTGGTGGTGCAGCTGCCCGGGTGGAAGGCCTGGCTGGACTATACCAACATGGGGTTCCACCGAATCCGAGCCTGCCAGGAGAAGGCCTGTCGGGAAGGAGAGAAGATGTATCTCTGCTCCATCTCCGATGCCGGGGAAGCGTTGGACATCCACCCCAAGGATAAGAAGGTGGTAGGGGAGCGGCTGGCGATGCTGGCATTGGGCCATGTATACGGCAGGGATATCCTGTGTGATCCGCCTATGCCCCGGGCACTCTCCCGCCAGGAGAACACCATCCGCATTGCCTTCGATCACGCCGGGAGCGGCATGGAGATCCGGGGTGAGACTCTGTCTGCCCTGGAGATTCAGGGGCCGGAGGGATCGGTGCCCTATACCGCCCATACTGAGGGAGATACCCTGCTCCTTACCATCCCGGAGGATTGCGGCACTCTGCGCCTGGCGTTCGCCTGGAGACCCTGGTACCAGGTGAACCTATACAACAGCGCCGGATTGCCGGCCATCCCATTTGTCCGGACCTTGCAGCCGGCATTTCAATAGAGGTCCCTTCACAGGAGGTGCTGAAACCATGGAATATGCAAAATGCTGGCTCGCATATCCAACCATATGCTCCCGGTCCGGTACAGTCCTTACGGTCCGAAATCAGGTGCCGGGGCCGGTTGGGGCCAGTGCCCTGCAGGAATTGCGGAGAGGCCTGGACGGCCTATACCAGATCCCCCTGACGGAGACCTCCGGAGCGGCGGATATCGCCATCGGTGTGGATTCCCGTCTGCCGGAAGGTGCCTACCATCTCCAGGTCGGGAACGGGAAGGCTGAAATCCGGGGAGGCGATGCCGCTGGGGCCCTGTACGGCGTCTTCGCCCTGCTGCGGGAGGCCCAGACGGCCTGGCGCCCCTGGGAGGATCTGAACCTGGAGCAGCAAAAGATCCCGTCTAACGCCCTGCGGATGCTGAATCACTGGGACAATCTGGATGGGAGTATTGAACGGGGCTATTCGGGCGGGTCCCTGTTTTTCCGGGATAATCAGGTGCTGGCGGGACCGCGGACCAGGGATTATGCCCGTCTGGTCGCTTCCGTGGGGATCAACGGCGTGGTCCTCAACAACGTGAATGTGTTTGGAGAGGCGCCAAAGCTGATCAGCGGAGCATATTACGAACCGCTTCGGCAGATACAGGACATTCTGGCCGCCTGGGGCATCCGGATGTATCTGAGCGTAAACTTCGCCTCCCCGATCCTTCTCGGCGGGCTGGATACGGCGAATCCCCGGGAGGAGAGGGTCCAGCAGTGGTGGCTGCGGAAGGCGGATGAGGTCTGGGCAAACCTGCCCGGCCTGGGAGGCTTTCTGGTCAAGGCAGACTCCGAGGGACAGCCCGGCCCCCATACATACCGCTGTACCCAGGCGGAGGGCGCAAATGTACTGGCGGATGCGGCGGCGCCCCACGGAGGGCAGATTCTCTGGCGCTGCTTCGTGTACAACTGCCGGCAGGACTGGAGGGACCGGACCACAGACCGGGCCCGGGCCTGCTACGACAGCTTTATGCCTCTGGACGGCCAGTTCCGGGACAACGTCACCCTGCAGATCAAAAACGGCCCCATGGACTTTCAGGTCCGGGAGCCGGTAAGCCCGCTGCTGGGAGGCCTGCAGCACACCCGGCGCATGCTGGAGGTCCAGATCGCCCAGGAATACACGGGGCAGCAGCGTCATGTGTGCTACCTGATTCCCTGGTTTCGGGAGATCCTGGATACGGACCTTATGGCCCGGGAGGGAGACAGCCGTGTCTCTGCGCTGATCTCCGGAGACGGGCAGGGGATGGCCGCAGTGGCCAACACCGGAGACGACTTCAACTGGACCGGCCATGACCTGGCGGCGGCCAATCTGTACGGCTTCGGACGGCTCAGCTATGACACCTCTCTCTCGGCGGAGGAGATTGCCCGGGAGTGGCTGCGTCAGACATATGGCCGTGTTCCAGAGGTGGAGGAGACCCTTCTGGAGATTCTGATGGCCTCCTGGCCAGCCTATGAGCACTACACCGCTCCGCTGGGCATCGGGTGGATGGTGAGCCCAGGCAATCACTATGGTCCCAACGTAGACGGCTACGAGTACTCCCCGTGGGGCACCTACCACCGGGCAGACCGGGATGGCCTCGGCGTGGACCGCACTGCGGCGGGAACCGGCTACTGCGGCCAGTATGCGTCAAAACTGGCTGCCCGGTATGAGGATCGGAGCACCTGTCCGCAGGAGCTGCTGCTGTTTTTCCACCATCTGCCCTATCCGTATGTGCTGCCCTGCGGGCGTACTGTGATCCAGTATATCTACGACACCCATTTTGAGGGCGCCGAAGAGGCACAACGGTTCCTGGCGCAGATAGAATCCCTGGAGGGGAAGCTGCCGAAGGATGTCTATGAGCGGATGCATGCCCGGTTTGTCCACCAGGCGGAACATGCCCGGGAGTGGCGGGACGTGATCAACAGCCATTTCCTGCGCCTCAGCGGTATCCCGGATGCCCATGGACGCAGGATCTACACCTGATGCAGCAAGCTGCTGGACGAAAATACATAGTTTGGCTGCAGAGAACATGCCCAATGCCTGGGTGTGGAGGGAGCATCTCCACCGCAGACAGGAATACAACTCCCGCTCTTGAATTCTAGCATTCTTGGAAATTTTCAGCGAACTACACCTGGAATTCGTCTGGAAACCTTGGTATCTGGTGAACCTACACAACAGTTCTGGCCTGCTGACAACTGGATTTGCCCGAAAATTGGTATTGTTGTCCCCGTGCCTTCGGGCACGGGGATTTTTTGTGCGCCTTGTAGAGTTTTCCCGGACGGAAAATGAAATTGTTCGGTTGAATCGGCTGCTGGAAAATGTAAAATACGAATCACCCAATCCCCTCGAAGGGGAAAAGATGAAGGAGGAAAATACATGAAAACATGGAAGATGCGGCGGCTCGTAGCTATGCTGCTCACCCTGCTTCTGGCCCTCAGCCTCTGCTCCTGCGGCGGCGGAGACCAGCCTGCCAGCGGCAACAATGATGGCGGCGGCAGCGGCAACAACAGCAACAACGACAATTCCGGCAACAACAGCGGCGGCAATAACTCTGGCAACAAGGACATCATCGAGTTCACCATGTTCACCGCCATGCCTGGCTCCGAGATCAACGACGACAACGAGATCCAGCAGATCATCGCGGAGAAGATCGGCGCCAAGGTGAAAGAGACCTGGCTCACCGGCCAGACGGACTCCGAGGCCATCGGCACCATCATCGCCGGCGGCGACTACCCGGACTTCATCAACGGCGGCGAGGCCATGAAGTCCCTGTACGACGAAGGCGTCCTGGTTCCCTGGGACGACTATCTGGACAAGTACCCCAATCTGAAGGAGATGTACACCGACAAGGAGTGGGACAGCTTCCGCCAGGACGACGGCAAGATCTACTGGGCCAACGTGTTCCAGAACACCTACGGCGAGAACCGCGCCACCACCCACAACGATGAGGCCTTCTGGATCCAGGTAAAGGTTCTGGAGTGGGCCGGCTATCCCGAGATCCACACCCTGGACCAGTATTTTGACGTGCTGGACCGCTATGCAGCGGAGCATCCCACCATGGAAAACGGCACGCCTACCATCCCTTACACCATGCTTTGTGAGGATTGGCGGTACTTCTGTTTGGAAAACGCTCCGGAATTTCTTGACGGATATCCGAATGACGGATCTGTTATTGTGGATAAGGAAAACCTGAAGATCGTGGACTACAACACCACCCCCACCGCCAAGCGGTACTTCGCCAAGCTGAATGAGGAGTATCAGGCGGGGAACATCGACATCGAGTTTGCCACCCAGACCTACGACCAGTACATCGCAAAGCTGTCCACCGGTGCCGTCCTCGGCATGTGCGACCAGTGGTGGGATTTTGCCTACTCTGTGAATGACGTTTTCAAGCAGCAGGGCCTGGATAAGCAGGGCTGCAACTACGTGCCTCTCGGCCTCACCATCGACGAGGGCATGGAGAACCGCTGGCACACCTATGCGGACACCCTGAACAACTCCTCCGGCGTGGCCATCACCACCTCCTGCAAGGACATCGACGCCGCATTCCAGTTCCTGAACGACATGCTGGACCAGGAGATCCACGACCTCCGCTTCTGGGGCGTGGAAGGCGTAGACTACAATGTGGACGAGAACGGCCTCTACTATCGTACCGAAGAGCAGCGTGCCCGCTGCGCAGACCCCTCCTATCAGGCAAGCCATATGTGCGGCTACTCCTACATGCCCCAGTGGCTGGGCACCAGCAAGGACGGCAAGAACGCCATGCAGCCCAACGAGCAGGCCTCTGAGTTCTTCGATGACCTGGCAGAGCCTCTGCTGAACTGCTTCAAGGCCTACGGCGCAGACAGCTATGTGGACCTGATCGGCTCTGTCGTGGAAGAGAACGCTCCCTGGTTCCCGATGTACTCCTTCTCCAACGCCATGGACACCACCACCCCCGGCGGCGTCGCCTGGACCAAGATGGGCGAAGTGAAGCACGAGTGGCTGCCCAGAGTGGTCATGGACCCGGACTTTGAGGGCACTTGGGAGCAGTACATGGAAGCATACAACGCCGTGAATCCCCAGGCCTTCCTGGATGAGATGCAGGCTGAGCTGGAGCGCCGGGCAGCCGCCTGAGGCCCCGTAACAGACAACGCGTAAGGGGGGGATCTCCCCCCTTACGCGAATCAGACGGGCCCAGGGCCTGCGAGGAGGTTTCAACGTGAAAGGTAAAAAGATCAAGATATCCTGGAAAGAGATCAAGCGGCAGAAGTTCCTGATGCTCTGCACGCTGTGCTTTGTCATCTACGGTATCATCTTCTACTACGTCCCCCTGGGCGGCTGGATCATGGCCTTCCAGAACTACAAGGCAAAAGACGGCTTCTTCGGGTCCCAGTTCGTGGGTCTCGATAAGTTCAAGTTCCTCTTCTCGGACAGCACCTTCATTCAGGTCATCCGCAACACCCTGGCCATGGGCGTTTTGAACCTGGTGTCCACCTTTGTGATGGCCATCGTGTTTGCCATCCTCCTGAATGAGGTCCGCAACACCATGGGCAAAAAGCTGGTGCAGACCATCTCCTATCTGCCCCACTTCCTGTCCTGGATCATCGTCACGGGCATCCTCCACGATGCCCTGTCCTCCACCGGTATTGTTAACGAATTGCTGGTGAACGCCGGACTATTGAAACAACCCATCAACTTCTTCGCCCACAAAGAGTACTTCTGGCCCATCGTGGCCTTTGCCAACGTGTGGAAGGAGACCGGCTGGAACGCCATCGTGTATCTCGCCGCCATCACCTCCATAGACCCCAGCCTCTATGAGGCCGCCACCATCGACGGCGCCGGACGCTGGGCGAAGATCAAGAATATCACCCTTCCCGGCATCAAACCCACTATCATGATCCTTTTGATCATGAACATCGGCAACGTGCTGAACGCCGGTTTCGAAGTCCAGTACCTGCTGGGCAACGGCCTTGTGAAGAGCGTGTCCGACACCATCGACATTTACACCCTTACCTGGGGCGTTGGCCAGAACGACTACTCCCTGGGTACTGCCGCCGGTATCTTCAAGAGTGTGGTGGCTATCATCCTGATTGTAGCGGCCAACGCCTTTGCCAAGAAGACCGGCGAAGAGACGCTGTTCTGAGAGGGGTGCAGAACCATGAAGAAGACAAAAATGAAGAAAGGCCCGGCTGATATCGCGTTTGTGATCTGCAACACGATCATCCTGGCGGCCTTTGTGGTGATCACCCTGTACCCGGTGCTGAACACCGTGGCCCTGTCCTTTAACGACGGCATCGACGCCGTCCGGGGCGGCATCCACCTGATTCCCCGGATCTTCACCACCCAGAACTACCGCACGGTGTTCAACAAGAACAACATCATCACCGGTGCATATATCAGCGTGGCCCGCACCGTGATCGGCACCATTTTGGCCCTGGCAGCCAACTCTCTGCTGGCTTACGTGGTGAGCCGCAAGCGCTTTATCTTCCGCTCCCAGCTGTCCCTGTTCTGGGTTATCACCATGTACGTCAATGGCGGTATGATCCCCACCCTGATCCTGTACCGCAATCTGGGCCTCACCAACTCCTTCTGGGTATACGTGATCCCCGGCATGATCGGCGCCTTCAACATGCTGGTGATGCGCACCTATATGGAGGGCCTGCCGGACGGCCTGGAGGAGTCCGCCCAGATCGACGGCGCCGGACCGTTCACCATCTTCGTGCGGATCATCTCCCCGCTGTGCAAGCCCGTGTACGCCACCGTGGCCCTGTTCGTGGCCGTGGGCCAGTGGAACTCCTGGTTCGACGCCATGCTCTACAACCGCATGAGCCCGGAGTACACCACTCTGCAGTATGAGCTGATGAAGCTGCTGAGCTCCGTCATGCAGCAGGGCGGCTCCGCCAACCCCGGCACCACCGGCGCCAGCACTGCCGTGACCCCCGTCACCGTCCGCGCCGCCGCCACCGTGGCCACCATGCTGCCCATCATCTGCCTGTATCCGTTCCTGCAGCGGTACTTCGTCACCGGCATGACCATCGGCAGCGTAAAAGAGTGAGCAATCTCCCTATCCCTTTCTTTTCATACCGGCACATGGCCGCCGTGTCTTTGCGGCGGCCATGTGCCATTTTCATGAGGTGAACCCCTTTGATCGATCTTGAGACAGTTTCCTACCGCAACGTCCTCACCGAGCTTGGCATCTCACAGGCGGAGCAGGACCACCGGATACAAGAGGCCTTTGACGCCATTTTCACCGGCCCGGACAGGTTCTACACCGAGGTCCCTGACGACATGGCCTATATCCTGGACACCGGCAACCTGGATGTGCGCACCGAGGGCATGTCCTACGGCATGATGATGTGCGTTCAGCTTGACAAGCCCCGCATTTTCGATAAACTCTGGAAGTGGGCCAGGACCTACATGTACATGGAGGGCGGCCGCAATCCCGGCACCTTTGCCTGGTCCGTGGCCCCCAGCGGCGTGCCCAATGCCCGGGGACCGGCGCCGGACGGGGAGGAGTACTTCGCCATGGCCCTGCTCTTCGCCTCCCACCGCTGGGGAGACCGGGAGGGCATCTTCGCCTACGGGGAGGAGGCTCGCTCTCTTCTCCGCACCTTGCTCCACCAGGAGGACCGGGGTACCGGGCGGAACTTCTGGGACAAGACCAACCATCTCATCCGCTTTGTCCCGGAGGCGGACTTCTCCGATCCCTCGTATCACCTGCCCCACTTCTATGAGCTCTTCGCCCTGTGGGCAGATCCGGAGGACCGCCCATTCTGGAAGGAGGCCGCAGAGGCCAGCCGAGTGTACCTGCAGAAAGCCTGCCATCCCGAGACAGGTCTCAGCCCGGAGTACGCCGCCTATGACGGCACGCCCTGGACCCGGGACCAGCAGCGGTACGGCCGCCACGACTGGCACTACTCCGATGCCTACCGCACCATCGCCAACATCGCCATGGACTACCTGTGGTTCGGCAGAGACCAGGGGGAGACCTGGCACATGGAGATCGCCGAGAAGCTCCGCCGGTTCTTCCTGGAGACGGTGTCCCACAATCCCCGGGGGATCTACGAGATCGACGGCACCGAACTCCCCGGCACCGCGCTGCACCCGCTGGCCATCACCGCTACCTTGGCGGAGAGCGCCATCGCCTCCCCGGAGCCCCTTTCTGGACGGGCAAAGCGGTGTGTGGAGGGTTTCTGGGGCTCGCCCCTGCGCCGGGGCAATCGGCGCTACTACGACAACTGTCTCAGCATGTTTGCCCTTCTGGCCCTCGGCGGCCGGTATCGGATCTGGTGAGGCCAGGGCATACGCAATTGATGGAGGAATGACCCATGACAAGACAAGAGGCACGCGAGAAGGCCATCGCCCTGGTGTCTCGTATGACACTTCAGGAGCGGGCGGAGCAGATGCGCTACGAGGCCCCCGCCATTCCCCGGCTGGGGGTGCCGGCATACAACTGGTGGAATGAGGCGCTGCACGGGGTGGCCCGGGCAGGCCAGGCCACCGTATTCCCCCAGGCCATCGGCCTGGGAGCCACCTTCGACCCCGCCCTCGTAAAGCAGGTGGCAGAGGCCATCTCGGTGGAGGGCCGGGCCAAGTACAACGCCCAGAGCGCTCGGGGAGACCGGGATATCTACAAGGGACTCACCTTCTGGTCTCCCAACGTGAACCTGTTCCGGGATCCCCGGTGGGGGAGAGGCCATGAGACCTACGGAGAGGATCCGTACCTCACAGCCCGGATGGGTGTGGCCTTTGTCCAGGGCCTGCAGGGAGACGGAGAGGTGCTCCGGGCCTCCGCCTGCGCCAAGCACTTTGCCGTCCACTCCGGCCCGGAGGCAGAGCGGCACCGCTTCAACGCCGAGGCCACGGCCCGGGATCTGGAGGATACCTATCTGCCGGCCTTCCGTGCCCTGGTGGAAGAGGGGCATGTGGAGTCTGTGATGGGGGCATACAACCGGGTGAACGGCGAGCCCGCCTGTGCCAGCACCATGCTGCAGCAGAGGCTCCGGGTAGACTGGGGCTTCCAGGGACACTTCGTCTCAGACTGCTGGGCTATCCGGGACTTTATCGACGGCCACGACGTCTGCGATGACCCTGCAGACGCCGCAGCCCTGGCGGTGAACACCGGCTGCGACCTCAACTGCGGCAGCACATACTACTTCGTGATGGAGGCCTATGAGAAGGGACTGATCCAGGAGGAGACCATCACGGAGGCGGCAGTGCGGCTCTTCACCACCCGGTATCTGCTGGGCATCATGGGGGACGGCTCTCCCTATGATGACATCCCCCTCACCGAGGTGGAGTCTCCCGCCCACCTGCAGCTGGCCAAGCAGGCTGCCCTGGAGAGCGCGGTGCTATTGAAGAACAGCGGCATCCTGCCCCTGGACAAGAGCAAGCTGAAGACCGTGGGGGTGATTGGACCCAATGCAGACAGCCGGGCCAGCCTCATGGGCAACTACCACGGCTACGCCTCCCGGTATGTAACGGTCCAGGAGGGGATCCAGGACTACCTGGGCGATGACGTCCGGGTGCTCACATCCCAGGGGTGCCACCTCTTCAAAGACCGGGTGGAGTCTCTGGGACAGCCGGGAGATCGGCTGGCGGAGGCTGCGGCTGTGGCCCACGCCAGCGACGTTGTGATCCTCTGCCTGGGTCTGGACGAGACCCTGGAAGGGGAGGAAGGGGATACCGGCAACAGCTATGCTTCCGGAGATAAGCGGGATCTGCTGCTGCCGGAGTCTCAGAGAAAGCTGATGGAGGTGATCGCAGCGGAGGGGAAGCCCACGGTGCTGTGTCTTCTCGCCGGCAGCGATATCGACCTCAGCTATGCCGCCTCCCATTTTGACGCCATTCTGGACCTCTGGTATCCCGGCGGACAGGGCGGCAAGGCGGCAGCGGAGATCCTCTTCGGCGAGGTCTCTCCCTCCGGCAAACTCCCCGTCACCTTCTACAGCTCCCTGGACCACCTCCCGCCCTTTGAGGACTACACCATGAAGGGCCGCACCTACCGATACCTCCAGCACATGCCCCAGTATCCCTTCGGATTCGGCCTCACCTACGGCGATGTTCGCGTGACGGCTGCGGTGCCGGAGAAGGATGGAGACGGATTGAGGCTTCATGTCACGGCAGAAAACCGGGGCAAGCGGGACACCGGTGAGGTGCTGCAGGTGTATGTCCGCTGCCAGGACTCCCAGTGGGGCGCCTGGAATCCCAAACTCTGCGCATTCCAGCGGGTGTTTGTCCCTGCTGGGCAGCAGATCGAGACGGACATCTCCGTCCCCGCTGACGCCTTCACCGTGGTAGACGGAGAGGGCGTCCGGAAGGTGGACGGCAGCCAGTTCCTGTTCTATGTGGGTACCTCTCAGCCGGATGAGAGAAGCCGCATGCTCCTGGGCGCAGCGCCGATTCGGGCGAAATGGGCATTGTAAGGAACCCGATTTTGCCGGGATTCAACCCAGATCCCAGCATCTGCCGGGCGGGGGACCGGTATGTGCTGGCGGTGTCCACCTTCGCCTGGTTCCCCGGGGTGTCCCTGTATGAGAGCCGGGACCTGGCCCGCTGGACCTGCATCGGCAGCGCCCTCACCCGGGAGAGCCAGCTGCCGCTGGCCGGCACGGATATCTCCGAGGGGATCTTTGCCCCCACCATCCGGTATCACGAGGGGGTCTTCTACCTCATCACCACCTTGATGCCGGGGAACCGAAACTTGATCTGCACCGCCCGGGATCCCAGAGGCCCCTGGTCTGAGCCTGTGATGCTCCAGGACGCCCCCGGTATCGACCCCAGCCTCTTCTTCGATCAGGACGGTACCGCCTGGGTGGTGGGCCAGCGGAACCGGGAAGGCGGCGAGTATTTCGGAGACTGTGTGATCTGGCTCCGGCAGCTGGACTTGAATACTATGCAGCTCACCGGCCCGGAGACGGTGCTCTCCCGGGGATTCCAGCGCCATGCCGTCTGGCCGGAGGGACCCCATCTATACCGCCGGGGAGACTGGTACTACCTCATCCACGCGGAGGGTGGCACCGCCTTCCACCACAGCGTGATGGCAGCTCGAAGCCGCAAGATCCGGGGCCCGTACGAGTACGCCCGGACCAACCCCATCCTCACCCACCGGCACCTGGGAGGGCGCTTCCCGGTGCAGTGTGTGGGCCACGCAGACCTGGTGGAGGATGGGGAGGGCTGCTGGCACCTGGTGTGCCTGGGCTGCCGGCCGGAAAACGGCTATACCCTTCGGGGCAGGGAGACCTTCTTGGCTGCGGTTACCTTTGAGGACGGCTGGCCGGTGGTGAACCCGGGGATCGGACGGCTGGAAGAGATTGTGGACATTCCAGGGGCTGAGACCCCCGTGGAGATCTGCCCGGAGCAGTGGACCTTCCAGGACCAGACACTGCCGCTGAATTTCCTCAGCTTGCGGCGGCCCTGGCAGCGGTTTGCCTCTCTCGAAGACCGTCCGGGCTGGCTGCGGATTCAGGCAGGGGAGCCCTTAACCCGCCGGGGCGAGGTGTCTCTTGTGGCTGTCCGGGCAAAACACGCCTCGATGGACATTTCCTGCGTTCTGGATCCCTCCGGCCTTGGCACCGGCAGCGGGGGACTGGTGCTCCTGCAGAACGAGGACAATCACCTCCTGGTGCAGTGTGCGCTCCGGGACGGTGCCCTCTCTGTCTCTGGGATCGCCGTGCAGGAGGGATGTCCGGTGCTGCTGGGTACAACCCAGCTTCCTATGGTGTCCGAATGCACCCTCACCTTGGCAGTCCACGGCCTTTTTGCAGACGCCTCCGGTACCGCAGCGGGGAAGACATCTTGCCTCTGCCGGGGGATAGACCTCCGCTTTCTCAGTACCGAGCGGGCCGGGGGCTTTGTGGGCTGCATGGCAGGGCTGTATGCTGCCGGAAAAGACAGCGGCTGGGCGGACTTCCGCTCTCTTGCCTGTGTGCCCCGGCGCTGAACTCTGGGCGGGCAACCCCGTGGTACCGGCGGACTGCCCGGACCCGGATGTGATCCGGGTGGGGAAGCGGTATTACATGGCCAGCACCACCATGCACTTCTTCCCCGGCGGGGAGATCCTCCAATCCAGGGATCTGGTGCACTGGTCTCACGCCGCCTATCTCTTTGACCGCCTGCCGGATACCCCCGGCCGCCTGCTGCAGCCTGGGCACGCCATCTATGGCAAGGGGATGTGGGCCCCCAGTCTCCGCTACTGGCACGGTGCCTTCTACTGCCTTTTTGCCGCTCAGGACACCCGGGAGATGTTCCTCTTCACAGCCCAGGCCATCACTGGGCCATGGGTGCGCCGTCCCATGGCTGGCTTCTACCACGATCCGTCCCTGCTCTTCACGGAGGACGGTGTGTATCTGGCCTATGGCAACGGTACCATCCGGATCGTGCAGTTGAAACCGGACCTGAGCGGCCCATTGAAAGACGGGGATGCCGGTGTGGTTGTGGTCCGGGAGGACAACCCCATCCTGGGCTACGAGGGCTCCCATCTCCAGTCCATCTGCGGCCGATACTACCTCTCTCTCATCCACTCCCGGCGAGACCGGTGGCGGAGAGTGCAGGCCTGTTTCCGGGCAGATCATGTGCTGGGCCCATACATCGGCGGGGATATCCTGGACGAGGACCTGGGGTTCCGGGGGCAGGGGATTGCCCAGGGCGGTATGGTGGACACCCCGGATGGGGACTGGTATGCCGTGCTGTTCCAGGACAGAGACGCCGTGGGCAGGCTGCCGGTGCTGGTGCCCCTCACCTGGCAGGACGGCTTTCCTGTGCCGGACCGTTACCGTCCCCTACCGGCCCCAGTACCCCCAGAGGAGGACTGTCCGCTGATCTCCTCGGACGACTTCCGCGGTCCCATGGGATCCTGGT
Organism: uncultured Oscillospiraceae bacterium; assembly: GCA_947623875.1. Lineage (GTDB taxonomy): Bacteria > Bacillota > Clostridia > Oscillospirales > Oscillospiraceae > Enterenecus. The sequence goes on along the minus strand of CANQII010000013.1, from coordinate 11,751 downwards.
GGCAGTTCAATCACCTGCCGGACTGGTCTCTGGCGTACCTTGATCGGGAGCACGGCGCCTGGCGGGTGCGGACCGGCCAGATCTCCAGGAGTCCTGTGGAGGCGGTGAACAGCCTCACCATGCGGATGCTCTATCCCCGCTGCGCCGCCTCGGTGCTGGTGGAGGGGGCGGACCTCCGGGAGGGAGACGTTGCCGGCCTCTGTGCCCTGCAGGGACGGTATGGGATGATTGGCATCGCAAGACGGGATGGCGTGCTGCAGGTGGTGCGGATCACCCCGGGAGAGAACGGGGTAGAGGAGAGTGTCCTGGCAGATCTGGAGGGTACATCGGTTCGGGTGGCCATCGCCGCAGACTTCAAAGGAGACACAGACACCGCCACCCTGTACTGGCAGCAAGGCACCCACTGGGAGAATGCCGGCACCTGCGTTCTTCGGTTCGCCCTGGACCACTTCACCGGATGCCGGTTTGCACTGGCGGTGTACTCCAGAGAGCAGCCCGGGGGCACCGGTGTCTTCCGGGACTTCCGATATTACCGGCCAGAGGAACTCCCTGGCGAATGTTTCATGTGAAACAATAGAACGCCCCACCGGTGCGCTGCTCTGGCGCACCGGTGGGGTGCTGTCTTCTCGGCAGGATTCTGACACAATCGGCGGCAAGCGCGGCCAGCTGCGAAATTTCGATGCAGCAACGGCCCATTCCTTGTGCACCCGCCCTTGACGGCCCTCCCTTGGATTGGGTATAATCTCTCCATGAAACGAATAGACAGCCAGTCTTCCAAGGAGGAACAACCGGTGGAGCACACCAAAGGTGAAAACAAAATGGGCATCATGCCCGTAAACAAGCTGCTGATCAATATGGCCGCGCCGATGATCCTGTCCATGCTGGTGCAGGCCCTGTACAATGTGGTGGACAGCGTCTTTGTGGCAAAGCTGAGCCAGGACGCCCTGAACGCCGTCTCTCTGGCCTTTCCCATTCAGAACCTGATGATCTCCGTAGGTGTGGGCACCGGCGTAGGCATCAACACCCTGGTGGCCCGGTCTCTGGGGGAGAAGAATCAGAAGCGGGCGGATGCGGCGGCGGTAAACGGCCTGTTCCTGGCCTTCCTGAGCTGCCTGGTCTTTACCGTGCTGGGCCTTACCTGTTCCCGTCTCTATTACGCCATCCAGACGGACATCGCCGGCATCGTGGACTACGGCCAGGACTACCTCACCATCGTCTGCGGACTGAGTTTCGGCATCTTCACCGGCGTCACCCTGGACCGGATCCTGCAGGCCACCGGCCGCACCTTCCTCACCATGATCACGCAGCTGGTGGGCGCCATCACCAACATCATCCTGGACCCCATCATGATCTTCGGCCTCTTCGGCTTCCCACGCATGGAGGTGGCCGGCGCCGCCCTGGCCACGGTAATCGGACAGATCCTGGCCGCCTGCCTCTCCGTGTACTTCAGCGCCAAGAAGAACCCGGATGTGCACATCTCCTTCAAGCACTTCCGTCCGGACGGGGAGATCATCCGCAGCATCTACAACGTAGGCGTGCCCTCCATCATCATGTCCTCCATCGGCTCGGTGATGGTGTTTGGGGTGAACCAGATCCTCATCTCCTTCACCGCCACTGCCACTGCGGTCTTCGGCGTATACTTCAAGCTGCAGTCCTTCATCTTCATGCCGGTCTTCGGCCTGAACAACGGCATGGTGCCCATCGTCTCGTACAACTACGGCGCCCGCAAGCCGGACCGCATCACCGCCACCATCAAGCTGAGCATGATCTACGCAGTGATCTTCATGCTGGTGGGATTCCTGATCTTTCAGATCTTCCCGGACAAGCTGCTGGCCCTCTTCACGGCGGAGAATGAGACCGTGGTGGACCCGGTAACCGGCATTCCGGAGCTCATCACCCTGGGCATTCCCGCCCTGCGTACCATCTCTCTCAGCTTCCTGATCGCCGGATTCAGCGTGGTGTGCTCCGCCACTTTCCAGGCTCTCGCCCACGGCGTCCTCAGTCTGGTGGTCTCATTGGTCCGTCAGCTGGTGGTGCTGCTGCCCATCGCCTTTGTGCTGTCCAGGATTGGCGGTCTGGCGGCCATCTGGTATGCCTGGCCCATCGCGGAAGTGATCTCTGTGGCGCTCTGCGTCTTCTTCCTGCTGCGGGTGTACAAGAAGGACCTGAAACCCATGCTGGCAGACAGCAAAACAGGGAAGTTCTAAACCGGCGTCTCGCCAATGTTTCACATGAAACAATACAGCCCCTCTGGGCCCGCACAGGCGGGACCAGAGGGGCTGTTTCGTTTGGGGAAAGCGTGCAGCCATGCGGAAAAGAAACTGTCTGGGGCGATGGAGAAGCGGGGAACTGCCTACCGGCCGGATACCGTCCACTGCCGCCAGAAAAGCCCGCAGAGAACAAGGAACAATACTGCCCCAACGCTGAGGACAAAAAGCGTTGCCTGAAGGTAATTGAACAGATGGCCGCCGATCTTTACCAGGTTGTCTATCTGGAACATCTTCCCTTCGAACATCCGCAGCGGTGTGATTGCATCAGATCCGGACCAGAAGAGGTCTATCAGGACGGGAACCAGGGCAGCGGCGAGCCCTGCGATGGAATCCAGCGCAACCAGAGACACCAGCATCACGAGACCCCCGCTCAGCAGGCTGTATAATGCCAGTGCGAGAAATGTGAGGAGAAGCTCCTGTCCCACTGTAATTGGAAAGCTGCTGGTACGGTACAGCTGGATCGGCGCATCCAGGCAAATGCCATGGAAAAACAGACACGTTCCCAGAACGGAACAAAACAGGATCGCTGCCACAGCCACGGCGGAGACAGCGCCCGCCGCCAGCTTTACCGCGCCCAGGCGGCCTCGGCCGTGCTTTGCACTGAACACCACCCCGTCCAGCCGCTCCCGCCGATCTCTGGGGAACAACACGCACAGGCAAACCCCCACCACCAAAGGCAGCAACAGCTCGGCATAGTAGATTGTCTGGGCGAATTTCAGCATCCCGGCGGTATCATAGAAGGTGTATGGCAGCTCCACATTCTCTTCCATCTCAGACCAATACTCCAGTTCCTCATCCGTGAGATCCCCATAATCCGGAACCTCTGCTTTGGTTGCCAGGTATGCCAGAACGCCGCCGTTGTTGTGGTAGTAGGCATCCGGTGTGAGTTCAAGGTACCGCCACAGAGTGATGTAGATCGGCGGTACGCCCCGAAAAATGTAACTGTCTATGTGGAAGTCTGGCGCACTCATTTGGGGGTACGACATGGTCTCCCGCAAGGCCTGGAAAAAAGACTCGTCCATTTTCTGCCCGTCCAGCGCATGGGCAGCCTCTCGCTTGAGGCGGAAGACCTCTAGAAAGGAGAGAGAACGCGTTGTCTCAGATCCATCTTTTTCCACAAGAATATATGTGCCCGGCGGGTAGTCCGGCGTAAAGGGCTTGCTTTCGTTGGCCAAAAAGAACGAGAGCAGCGCCAACAAACCCCACAGCAGGGGCCGTTTCCATATCTTCCTCATCTCATAGCGGAACAGCGTCCAAAAGTTCTTCATTCGTCCTCACCTCCGAATTCCTCCAGATAGAGCTGTTCCAGATCCGTCCGGTTCTTGTCCCAGGGTTCGTCCAGAATGATATGCCCCTCGGACATCATCAGCATGTGATCTGCGATGTGCTCCACATCGGACACGATGTGGGTGGACAGCAGCACGATGGTGTCCTTCCCCAGATCCGCCAGCAGATTGCGAAAGCGCACCCGCTCTTTGGGGTCCAGCCCAGCCGTGGGCTCGTCCACAATGAGCAGACGGGGATCGTTCAGCAGGGCCTGGGCGATGCCCAGCCGCTGCCGCATGCCGCCGGAGTAGGTTTTGATCTTCTTTTTCCCCACATCGGCGAGACCCACCAGCTCCAGTAGTTCCACAGACTTGCGCTTTGCATGAGGGCGAGACAGGCCCTTCAGCGCTGCCAGATAGAGGAGGAAGTCCAGTCCAGTGAAATCCGGGTAGTATCCGAAGTCCTGAGGGAGATAGCCGAGGACGGCCCGGTAGTCCTCGCTAAAGACATCCACGCCGTCCAAAGCCACAGAACCCGCCGTTGGCTTCAAGATGCCACAGAGTATCCGCATCAGGGTGGTCTTGCCTGCGCCGTTGGCTCCCAGAAGACCGTTGATGCCCTCGGTGAGGCGGAGAGATACCCCGTCCACCGCCTTTTTGTCCTTGTAGTGCTTGCTTAAGTTTAGGACTGTCAGTTCCATTGCAATGCCTCGCTTTCCCGTATCATCCGTACAAACTCGAACCCAGACGCTGCAAGGCAGATCGCCAGGGCGATGTACCAGAGAGGCAGCATCTCTTCCAGATAAAGTTCTGGTCTAACCGTCTGTGCCAGTTCTCCGATCACGCACACCAACGCTGCCGTAGCTGTACAGGCCAGCAGCCCCTGCTGTCCCCGCACCCGCCGGGACAGTTCCATTCCTATGGCTGCAGTGAGCAGATAGGGGGTGAGGAGATAGATGCCGGTCTGTACAACGCCGGTGCCGCCCCAGATAGAAAGAATAGGCGCTGAGATCCCCAATAAAAGCAGGTGGAGCAGTCCCACAGCTGCCATCCGGGCCAGTAAGGCGGAGGACTGCGGCATTCGGCAAGCCAGCTCCAATTCCTCCATGCCGTATCGTTTGGCGCGGCCCGATTCCGCCACCGCAAGCAGAGCCAGAAGCGGGGTTAAGGCAGAGCCAGACCACACGGCCTGCGGTTCAGATCCCGCTGCCAGAACCAGGATCCCAGCAAACAGGACGCAAGATCCCGCCCAAGTCCACCAGTGGACATAACCCGCCTGGGTGAGAAGCAGGGCTGCGGGACGCAGTTCCCGGCGCCGGTGGGCACGCAGAAAGGCCGCTTTTCCCTCCGGGGGCGGTGCCTCGAATGCCGCATCCAATGCCGTTTTCAGTTTCCGATCCATGTGCGTTATCCCTCCAATCGTTCACGCAGACGCTTCAAGATACCCTGCAGTCTCCGGTACAGGGCGAACCGGCTCACGCCATACAGCTTACAAAGTATCCCCATGGGCACCTCATTCACCACCCGCAGCAGTATCAGTTCCCGATCCTCTTGAGACAGCTTGTCCAGCTCACTCCGCAGGGCCAGGGACAGCAGCGGATCGTCCGGATTCGTTGGCAGGTCTTCCGGCAGCGCTTCCGCATGTGGCCGTCTGCTCTCATCGGTGCAGAGATTCCGGGCGATGGTGTAGAGGTACTGCAAGGTCCTGCCTGTGTCCCGGTACGTATCGCTGGCAAACCAGCGGAGAAAGGTCTCCTGGGTGATGTCCTCCGCCCGGTACCGATCCCGGAGACGGAAATAGCAGTACCGGTAGATCCTGATGTACTGTACTTCGATGTCCAATGCTGCCCATCCGCCTCCTTTCCCATGCTCTACTGTGTATAACGTTTGAGAGCGCCATATGTGCGGGGGAATTTGAAATTTTCTTTGCCGCACGGACAGACTGACAAGAGCAGCCCCCCTGGTCCCGTGAGGGCAGGACCAGAGGGGCTGATTCGCGGATTGCGCCGGGTCAGAACGCTTGCATCTGGAAGACATGGTGTTCCAGTGCGTCCAGCTGGTCTACTTTGCAGTCCAGCATCTGGCTTGCCTCGATGCAATCGATCTGATGAATCGTGTACTGCTCAAATACCTCTTTCATATACTTTCTTCCGAGGTACCTCAGCTTGGCACTGCACCAGCTTCCTCCACTGTCAGCAGTTCTTTTTGGCCAGCCTTGCGTTGAATCCGCATGAAACACTGCTTTATACCGAGCATATTCGTTGTCTGACATCCTGTCGATGGCGTGCAATTGATATAGAATGGTCTGCTGGCATACAGAGTACAAAGTGGAAAGCGCGGCAATGCTTTCCCCGCAGACCGAGTTGCTTCGTCCGATCTCTGCCATCAGGTCTTCCGCAGGGACCAGGAAGGCATGGGCAAATACACAGCACAAGCTCTCCTCCTGTTCATACCTGTCTTCAAGAGTGTTGTATGGGCCATCGAGGGCAACCACTCCACTGGTGTTTCGGATGAGGTGATACAGCGCATGGAAAAGGGCGTAGCTCTGCCTTTCGAAGGACAGGGCATCGTTGATCATGATAACGGGGAAGACGTCATCGTTCAAGCAGATCCCGGAGGTACTGTCTCCCTGGAAGGTGTCTTTGAACACATAGACGCCGCTATCGTAGAGCTTCTCGCGGAACATCTCAAAGACGGAGCCCGCGTCCTGAAGGGATTTCTGGGCAGAGACAGGAAAATCGAGCTGATCTCTGAGGAAACGGCACAAATCCGGAATGCCGTCCGGAAACCGGTCTCGATGGGAGAAAAAGCCGGTTTGCTGTGGATTCAGCGTCTGCAAATGAAGCTGATACGCCCTGGCCTGTTCAAAGTGCAGGATGGTATTCTTGCTGAGTCCCTTCTCGATGCTCTCGGGCAAATCGCCGGTTGGTTTCGGGATCTGAGGCGGCTCCGGGAAGAAGAATACCGCGCTCGGCTTTCCCAGTGCTTCGCTGATCCTCTTGAGCTCTGCATATGTTGGATGTTCCTTCCCGGACTCCCAATTCAGATACCGGGCAAGGGGAACGGCAATCACGCGGGCTGCCTCTGCGGGGGACTGGTTGTGCAATTCCCGTGCCCAACGGATCACATCCCCATTCACACCGCTGAGCGGTTCCTGCATAACGATCCCTTCCCTTCTGAAATCAGCAATACTCCGAGGAGGAGCTTGTGGGGTATTGTATCTAAGGGGGCTAGAAATGTCAAGCTCTTTTGTGCACTTAAATGGATTTAACGGCATCGGACTGCCGCCGAGACAGTAGAAGCAATGAGACTATTGAAAAAGGAACTTCTGGGAGCAGGTGCGAGGGATGCCTGATCTATCTATCGTTAAAATTGTTAATTGAAATTTGAAAAAAGAAACGGTGGAATATGCAAATTGGATTGCTTTTTGAACATTTTTGATGTATAATAACGAGCACAAAGAGCTTTATTAATAGGCGTAGCACGAATGAATACGGATGCAATACAGACAGCCCGATGCGGTCTCGGGATGCTGCAAGGACCTGGTCGGTATTGATCCATTGCAGATGCATCCGCGTGCATGTCGGTGCGTAAAACTGGAAGGGAGCGTGTAGGGCAGAACCCGGGGAGGGCTTGTACGTTTGCCGCAAACTATGCGGCATCTGATCGAGGGCCTCCACTCCCTCCAGACCGCTATAGATGCAGGTTTTCCGCCCGAGATCCCGGTGAGCGCAGAATTCTGTGATGCAACGGCCAACCTATGCAGGCAATGCGGCGGGGGGACGGTGCACGTTCAGGTCCAATGGTCTCCTGCGGTCCAGGAGAACATTCCTGCCGTTTCAGATGTCCGGCTCAGTGGGGGCTATGAGGTTTTCCCTGATCTGCCTTCGTGCCATGCCAGTGTGAAATGAGTATCGAGAGGTGATCTTGTATGCCGAATACTGAAGGGAAAAGACCGGTTACCTATGGCGATCTCCTAGCCATGACGGACGGGGACGTATGAGCTGTATGATGGCGAGCTCATTCCAAGGCAGGCGGATTCCATTGTTCACGATGAAATCCGCACAGAGATAAAGGGACAGCTGTGGCTGTACCTGAAAGACAAGACCTGCCAGGTATTTGGCCCAAACTGTAGCGTGCGCTTGTTTGATGCGGAGGGTGACCCGCCGGAGCGCTCCAAGTGGGTTCTCAAGCCTGACATTATGGTGGTTTGTGATCCAGGCAAAGTGAGCAGAATAGACTGCAGGGGAGCACCGGATCTGGTCATAGAGATACTCTCTGAAGCCAATATGCAAACCGTCCTGAATCGAAAGTTCCTTCTCTACCAACGTGCCGGTGTGAAAGAGTATTGGGTTGTCAACCCGGAGACCAAGAGTGTTAGAGTTCTTCTTCGCGAAGGGGATAGGTTCGGCAAGATTTGCTATCTCTATCAGCAGGATGACCCTGTCCCGGTTCATGTGCTGGATGGCTGCGTGATCGACATGAAAAGTGCGTTTGCTTTCTGCTGAGGCGGGCATACTTTGCACTGCGGCAACAGTCCTGCCGGAGAGACATGTATCAGAGCCTTCTTCAGGCGAGGTGGAGAAGGCTCTCTTTATCGGGAAAGAGCCAGGCAGTCTATCCTTGAGCTTTCACCGAACATTGCCTTTGCTGGAGTCCTTCACCGCTTTCTGGGCAGATTTCAGTATTTTTCGCCCCGAAATGAGCGCAATTCGGCGGATTTTTCTGAAAATTTCTCTTGACATCCCCTTTCCGGTCTGCTACTATAGTCGGGCCGCTTTGACTGGGTTTGGTGTCTTCCATGGTAAGAGGGTACGCCCCGCCCCTGATAGCGAGCCCGTAATAAAGGAAAGGCAGGTGCAACATATGCACGCAATCATCGAGACCGGTGGAAAGCAGTACAAGGTGGCAGAGGGCGATGTCATCTACATCGAGAAGCTGGAGAACGAAGCCGGTGAGACCGTCACCTTCGACAAGGTTCTGGCTGTCCTGGATGGAGACAACGCCACTTTCGGCACTCCCACCGTGGCCGGTGCTTCCGTTGAAGCCACCGTCGTGAAGAACGGCAAGGGCAAGAAGGTTCTGGTGTTCAAGTACAAGCCCAAGAAGAACGAGCGCAAGCGCCAGGGCCACCGTCAGCCGTACACCAAGGTGGAGATCAAAGCCGTCAAGGCCTGATTCCCATGACAACCGTCACATTCCACAGCGTGGGAGGCCGGATCGACGGCTTCCAGGCACATGGCCACAGCGGCTACGCTGAGGAGGGCAGCGACATCGTGTGCGCCGCCGTCTCTGCCGCAGTTGGCGTGGTGGAGTGCACCATCAATGAGGTGCTGGGGCTGGGCGCATCGGTAAAGATCCGGCAGCGGGACGCCAGCATCACCCTCAAAATCCCCCAGGGATTCAGCGAGGCCAACGAGTACATGTGTGAGAATCTGCTCACCGGTCTCATGGTCTACCTGCAGTCCATGGCGGAGGATTATCCAGACAATCTCATCGTCCTGATGGATGATGAAGACGACGGAGAGGAAGATTCCTCCCAGGATCCTTAGTAGAAAGGACGGAAAATCGCTATGAAGATCAGCATTCAGTTCTTCGCGCACAAGAAGGGCGGCGGCTCCACCAAGAACGGCCGAGACTCCAAGGCAAAGCGCCTGGGCGTCAAGCGCGGGGATGGCCAGTTCGTTCTGGCAGGCAACATTCTGGTGCGTCAGCGCGGCAGCCACATCCATCCCGGCACCAACGTCGGCATGGGCAGCGACGACACCCTGTACGCCCTGAAGGATGGCCATGTGAAATTCGAGCGGATGGGCAGAGACCGCAAGAAGGTCTCCATCGTCGAAGCAGCAGAGGCATGAGAAACCTAGGCCCCGGACATAGGCATTGTCCGGGGCCTTTCTGTTAACTAGGATAAGGAGGCACTCATGGCCAATCAGTTTATCGACACGGCAAAGATCACCGTGCGTGCCGGAGACGGCGGCGGCGGTGCCGTGGCCTTCCACCGGGAGAAATACGTGGCAGCCGGCGGCCCGGACGGCGGAGACGGCGGCCGGGGCGGCGATGTGATCCTGCGGGTAGACAACCACATGTCCACCCTGATGGACTTCCGGTACAAGCGGAAATACACCGCAGAGAACGGCAAAGACGGCTCCGGCAAGCGCTGCAGCGGCAAGGACGGACAGGATCTGGTGATCAAGGTGCCCAGAGGGACCGTGGTCCGGGACCAGAAGACCGGGGAGATCATCTGCGATATGTCCGGAGACGAGGACTTTGTCCTGGCCAAAGGCGGAAAAGGCGGCTGGGGCAATCAGCACTTTGCCACCCCCACCCGGCAGGTGCCCCATTTTGCCAAAGCAGGTCTGCCCGGCCAGTCCAGAGACGTGATGCTGGAGCTGAAGCTGCTGGCGGATGTGGGCCTTGTGGGCTTCCCCAATGTGGGCAAATCCACCCTGCTGTCTGTGGTCTCCCGGGCACAGCCCAAGATCGCCAACTATCACTTTACCACCCTCTTCCCCAACCTGGGGGTTGTCCCTATGGAGGAGGGCCGCTCCTTCGTGCTGGCGGACATCCCCGGCATCGTTGAGGGCGCCGCAGACGGCGCCGGCCTGGGCCACGACTTCCTCCGGCACATAGACCGGTGCCGGCTGCTCATCCATGTGGTGGACGTCTCCGGCTCCGAGGGACGGGACCCGGTGGAGGACTTTGAGGCCATCAATGCAGAGCTGGCCCGGTGGTCTCCGGAGCTGGCCTCCCGCAAGATGCTGGTGGCTGCCAACAAGACGGACATCATGGAGGATCCCAGCCTTCTGGAGCGGCTCCGCAGCCATGTAGAAGCCAAGGGAATGCCCCTCTATGAGATCTCTGCCGCCGCCCACAAGGGCACCCAGGAGCTGATGTACGCCGCAGCTGCAGAGCTGGACAAGCTCCCGCCGGTGATCGTGTACGAGCCCACCTATGTGGAGCCGGAGCCGGACGTAGATACCTCGGCGCCGCTGGAGATCACCCGGGACGAGGACGGCACCTGGATCGTAGACGGCCCGTGGCTCCGCCAGCTCATGGCCAACGTGAACTTCGGAGACTACGAGAGCCGCAACTGGTTCGAGCGGAAGCTCCGGGAGGCTGGGGTATACCAGCAGATGGAGGACATGGGCGTAGAGGACGGAGACGTGGTCTGTCTGTACAACCTGGAGTTCGAGTACCAGCACTGAACAGCCCCAAAACAGCACAAAAGAAGCCGCACCGATGGCCGGTGCGGCTTCTTCACATTCTGGGGGATATCAGCTGATCCGGTAGCCGGAGCCGAACTTCAGGTCCTCGAAGCGGCGGGTTACCTCGGGATTCAGTTCCTCGGTGTCGGTGTTCTCGCTGCTGGCGTTGTCCGGCATCACCTTGACGTCGTCATCGCCCTCGGCTGCGTTTTCCTCGGCGTAGCGGGCGTTCACACTGGCCTCGATCTCGGCGGCGGTGTTGTCCTCTTTGGTTACCGGCATATCCGGGGGCAGCAGGTCCTTCAGGTTGTTCAGGTAGTCGATCTGGGCTGCATGGGCCTCCATCAGCTGCTTGACGTACGCGGCGGTGGCCTCCTGGGCCTGTTTCAGCCGGTACTCCTCGGCGGCGATCTCCTCCATGAGCTGCTGTTTGCGGGTGGCGGCGTTCTTCTCCGCCTCGTCCACCAGCTGCGATTTCTTCTGCTCTGCCTCAGCCACCATGGACTCAGCCATCTGCTGGGCGGCCAACAGGGCCTTGCGCATGGCGTTGTCCGTCGCCCGGTACTCCTCCACGGTGTCCGAGAGAACTTTCAGTTTGTTTTTCAGGATGACGTTGTCGTTGTAGAGGCTGGTGTAGTCCTCTGTAAGGTTATCCAGAAAATCGTCCACCATGGCGAGGTTGTACCCGCCGAAGGCGGCCCGGGAAAAGGAGTGGTTGGCTACTTCTTGGGGGGTCATCATGAGCAGGATCCTCCCTTATCAAAAGTAGAGGCCGTTGTTCTCCAGCTCATCGATGAGGTCGCCCAGGATCTCAACGTTGTACGGAGTGATGATGTAGGTGGACAGGGCTACCTTCTTGATGGTGCCCTCGTTGGCATAGGCAACACCGGAGAGGAAGTCGATGAGACGGCGGGCAATGTTCTTGTCCGTAGACTCCAGGTTCAGAACCACGGTGCGCTTATCCCGCAGGTGGTCTGCGATCTCGGAGGCGTTCTCAAAGCGCTCGGG
>CANQII010000012.1 GCA_947623875.1 uncultured Oscillospiraceae bacterium | reverse complement strand
TGGCCTCCTTCTCCGTCCCCTATGCACCTGGGGAGCTGATGGCCGTCACCTACGAGAACGGCGTGGAAGTGGGGCGCAGTGCGCTCCAATCTTCGGCAGGGGCGTTGAAACTGCGCATCATCCCGGAGGGCGAACTGAAGGCGGGACGCCCGGCCTATGTGCGGGTGGACCTCACCGGGGAGAACGGCGCGGTGGAATCCAACGCGGATCAGGATTGGTCCATCGAGGTCTCCGGGGCAAAGCTCCTGGGCTTTGGCAGTGCCTGTCCCAAGACGGAGCTGTCCTACTTGGGCGGAACCTTCCCCAGCCACCACGGCAGGGCCATGGCGGTACTGGTTCCCCAAGACAGCGTTGTGTCTCTGCAGGTAAAGACAGCGGACGGTCTGGAGGCCCGGGCAGAATTCAAAGTGACAGAGTAGGGCGCGGTTGAAAAGCTGCATGGAAAGGAGATCCATATGGAACTGAACCAATTGCTGCGGGGCAAGGTTGAGAATCACATCATGCCCTTCCTGTGGGTCCATGGGGAGGACGAGGACACATACCGCAACATGGTGCGGGTGATCCATGAGGCCAACATCGGCGCCTTCTGCATCGAGGCCAGGCCCCACAAAGACTTCTGCGGGGAGACCTGGTGGAGAGACCTGGACATCCTCCTGGACGAGGCCAAGAAACGCGACATGCGGGTGTGGATCCTGGACGACAAGCACTTTCCCACCGGATACGCCAACGGCGCGGCAGAGACCGCGCCGCTGGCCCTTCGCCGCCAGAGCGTCTTCCTGCGGCGCTTTCCGGTGAAGGGACAGATCCGCTTGGACCTGGACAGGGCGGCCCATCCTGCCGCCAGCGATCTCAAGAAACTGCCCATGCAGGCGGTGTTGAACGGCGTATCAGGCAACTATTCCAAGCAAAACCGCTTTGACGACGACCGCTTTCTCAGCGCTGCCGCCATCCGCCTGGACCGGGAGACGGAACCCGTCGATCTCAGCCCCTTTGTCCGGGACGGTGTGCTGGCGTGGAGTGCTCCGGAGGGAAAGTGGGAGATCGCCCTCTGCGGCCTCTCCCGGAATCTGGGGGCTCACCGCTCCTACATGAACATGATGGACCGGAAATCCTGCCGGCTGCTCATCGACGCGGTCTATGAGCCCCACTACGCCCATTACAAAGACCTCTTCGGCACCGTGATCGCGGGTTTCTTCTCCGATGAGCCGGAGCTGGGCAACAACGACCTCTACGCCATGGGCAACACCCTGGGCACAGACCAGGACCTGCCGTGGAGCCGGGAACTGGAGGGACAGCTGCGGGACGCCTTTGGAACGGAGTTCAACCGGTATTTGCCGCTCCTTTGGGAGAACGGCTACGATGCCGCCCTCACCGCCAAGGTGCGCTATACCTTCATGGACCGGGTCTCCCGGCTGGTGCAGGAGTGCTTCTCCCAGCAGATCGGGGATTGGTGCCGGAACCACGGGGTGGAATACATCGGTCATGTGATCGAGGACGAAAACCAGCACGCCCGCACCGGCACCAGCCTGGGCCACTACTTCCGAGGCCTCCGGGGCCAGAGCATGGCCGGCATCGATGACATCGGCGGGCAGGTGTACCCCGGCGGGGAGGACTACCACAGAAGACATCCCCTGGGCTACGTGCTGGACGCCGAGTTCTACCACTATTCCCTGGGCAAACTGGGACAGTCCATGGCCCAACTCACGCCCCATATGCAGGGCCGGGCCATGTGCGAGGTGTTCGGCAACTACGGCTGGAGCGAGGGTGTCCGCATGGAGCGGTATCTCCTGGACCACTTCATGGTGCGGGGCATCAACCACTTTGTGCCCCACGCCTTCACCTGCTCCCCCTATCCGGAGAAGGACTGCCCGCCCCACTTCTACGCCCAGGGCAACAACCCCCAGTATCGCCACTTTGGAAAGCTGATGCAGTATGCCAACCGGGTGTGCTCTCTGCTGGATGGTGCCCAGCCTACGGCACCGGTGGCCATCCTCTATCACGGGGAGGCGGAGTGGAGCGGCCGCTGTATGCTGATGCAGAAGCCCGCCCGGGTGTGCCTGGACAACCAGATCGACTTCCTCTTTGTCCCATCGGATGCCTTTGCCGAGCGGGACTTCTACCGTACCGAGATCGGGGAGACACTTTGTATCAACGGCCACGCCTTCTCCGCCTTTGTGCTGCCCTATGCGCAGTTCATCACCCCGGAGACCGCCGCAGCCATGGCGGAGATGCAGCAGAACGGCATGCCGGTGCTGGTGCTGGACGCCCTGCCGGACGGTCTCACAGACGGCAGCCCGCTGCCGGAGGCACTCCGCACCTTACAGCCGGTGGCCCTGGAGGACCTGTGGGGCCATTTGCAGCACCTGCGCTCTGTGGAACTCACCCCGGCCAACAACCGGGTGCGAGTGATGTGCTGCCAGAAGGGAAATCGGGTTCTGTATCTCTTCAACGAGGGACAGGGCAGCTATTCCGGCGTGCTCTCTAATCCATTTGGGGAGGAACTGTGCATCTATGATCCCTGGGAGAATCGGCTGATCGCCGCCGATGGCGATGACCGCAAGGTCCGGGTGGAGCTCCCCGCCGGACAGAGCCTGTTCCTGGTGCCAAGGGCGGGCCGGGAGGTCTTGGAGCCGCTGGTGCTCTGCGGCCAGGCCACATCTCTCAAAGGGTTCGGAGAGAGCGTCTGCCGCTGCAAGGAATACCCCAGATTCGGCAAGGCCCGGCGGGTGGAGAAGCCGGAGAACTATGCCTTGCAAGACCCCAAGTTCTCCGGTTTTCTCCGCTATGAGCGGGACATCACCGCCGGGGAGACCTTCACTGGCCTGGAGATCACCGATGCCTATGAGGGGGTTGCGGTGTTTGTAAACGGCGTGCCTGCGGGGGTTCAGGTGACGCCGCCCTTCCGGTACAATCTCACCGCCCTCTGCCGGCCCGGCGTCAACCACCTCACCATCGAGGTGGCCACCACGCTGGAGCGAGAGCGGGGCGGAAAGAATGCAGCCCCTACCGGGATCACGGGAGACGTCATCCTGTATCGGCGGTAACCGGTTGACCTGGCCGGTTGGAATGATGCAAAACAAACAGCGCCTGCTGGATCAGAGATCTCTCTGATCCAGCAGGCGCTGTTTTCTATGGTCCAACCGCTAGGGCTGCTCTGACGGCGGAGATGCCCACCCCTCCCGTGCAGGTTCCCTTTGACGCAGAATCGCCAGACTCGCGTCATCGGACAAGAACGCCTGGGTGGTGGAGAGAGACTGTTGCTGCTGTTCCAAACGGGCCGCCTGGAAGTTTTCCTGATAGGCCCGCGGGGTACAGCCGTATTGGGCGAGGAAACCCTTGTTGAAATATTTGGGATCAGAAAAGCCGCAGGAAATGCCGATGCTCAGCAGAGAATCGCCGGTGCGCAGGAGCTTCTGCCGGGCGTGTTCGCAGCGCAGCTTTAGAACATAGCTTTGGAAGGGGATGCCAAAGCACTCCTTGAAGTAGTGGGAGAGGTAAAACAGATCCAGCCCCTCCTGTTCGGCGATGTCTGAGAGGAGGAGTTTCTCTGTGTAGTGGGCCTCTATGTACTGCAGCACCGAGCGCATCCGGTTCTCCTTAGACAATGCACTCTGGCGCTCCCGCTCGGATACCGTGTGATGTGCCTGGGTTTGCAGCAGTTCAAAGAAGATCTGGTTGAGCAAGGCGGCGCATTCCAGCGGGCTGTATACCCCTTTGGCAAAATAGGCTGATGCCAAAGCGATCAGCAGGCTGCCCACCTGGGGGCTCTCTACGACATCGCGCTGAAAGACAATGCGCTCGATCTGGGGGTAATAGGGGGCGAAGAAGGACGGGGAGATCTGCAGAGACAGGATCAGCACCGGCGCATCTGCCAGCAGCTCATGGCCGCAAAAGGGATTCATCAGAAAGGCCTCTCCGGCGGAGAGCGTGGTGTGTCCGTTGGGGGTGGTGAGGCGGACCGTTCCCTCCAGAACCAGGCTGATCTCAAACTCCCTGTGAAGGTGCGGCGTGCGGTACAGCAGGCTGACCAGAAACAGGTTGAACTGGCCGCTGTTGTGGGTGATGACTTCGTACTCGCTCTGTGCCATTGCTGCACTCCCTCCCTTGCCGAACTTTCTGATAGCATAGCATAGCACAAAACCGCAAATTTGTCCTAGCCTTTTTCACAAACGTGGCCGAGAGAAAATCGGCCCAGGCTGATACAATGTGCCCAGCACATGCGGGAAAACCGCAACGATTGAGGAGGAACAACCAATGAGCCAATTCAAGTTTTCTGTAGGACCATGGAACGTCCACGCCGGGGCAGATTCCTACGGACCGCCCACCCGCCAGGAGATCGATTTTGACACCAAACTGGCCAAATTCGCGGAGTTGGGCTTCTCTGCCATCCAGTTCCACGACGATGACGCGGTCCCCAACATCAACGACTACACGGAGGAGCAGATCAAGGAGAAGGCCAGAGAGCTGAAGAAGAAGCTGGACAAGTACGGCCTGGCGGCGGAATTTGTGGCCCCGCGCCTCTGGATGGACGAGCACTCCATAGACGGCGGCTTCATGAGCACCAGCGCCGAAGACCGGGAGTACGCCATGTGGCGGGCCTACCGCTCCATTGACATCGCCAGAGAGCTGGACTGCGACATGATCGTGCTGTGGCTGGCCCGTGAGGGCACCCTCTGCGCGGAGAGCAAATCCCCCGTCTGGGCCACCCGGCAGCTCATCGAGGCGATCAACAAGATGCTGGCGTACGACCCCAAGATCCGGGTCTGCATCGAACCCAAGCCCAACGAGCCCATCGACCGCAGCATCTGCGGTACCATGGGCCACGTCATGGCCATCTCCGCCGCCACCATCGACCCCTCCCGCGTGGGCGGCAACCTGGAGAGCGCCCACGCCATCCTGGCCGGACTGGACCCCGCACATGAGATCGGCTTCGCCCTGGCCATGGGCAAGCTGATGACCGTCCACCTGAACGATCAGAACGGAATCCGCTACGATCAGGACAAGACCTTTGGCGTGGAGAATCTGCGGGCTGCCTTCAACCAGGTCAAGGTGCTCAAGGAGAACGGCTACGGCAGCCACGGCGAGTATGTGGGCCTGGACGTGAAGGCCATGCGCACCACCACAGACGAGGACTGCTACAAGCACCTGGAGAACAGCCTGAAGATCTTCCGGGCCCTGGAGAAGAAAGTGGACCGCTTCGACTACGACTTCCAGAAGAAGTGTGTGGAGACGAGAGACTTCGAGGCCCTGGAGATGTATGTCATGAATCTCCTCATGGGGATCGACTGAACAGCGGGAGAGCCGGGGAGGGATTCCCCGGCTCTCGGAAGACAAAGGGGGTATATCCATGCCAAAAAGGTGATCGCAGCGGGCCATATCTGCCTGGACATTACGCCGGTCTTTCCCCAGCAGACGGCAGTATCTGATCTGACAGCCCTGCTCCGTCCCGGAAAGCTCATCCACATGGAGGGCGTGAACGTCCACACCGGCGGCGCTGTGGCCAACACCGGCCTCGCCATGAAGCTGTTGGGGGCGGATGTGACACTTATGGGCAAGATCGGAGACGACGCCTTCGGCAGGATTGTGTGCAACATCCTGGCCGAACACGGCGCAGAGAGCGGCATGATCCTGTCTCCAGGGGCCAGCACATCGTACTCGGTGGTCCTGGCCGTCCCGGGCATCGACCGGATCTTCCTTCACAACCCCGGCGCCAACGATACCTTCTCTGCAGAGGATATCCCGGAGGAGACCCTGCAATCTGCTGCCCTTTTGCACTTCGGTTATCCGCCCCTGATGCGGTCCATGTACAGGGAGAACGGTTCGGAGCTGCTGGCCATCCTGAAAAAGGCCAGGGGTGCCGGCGCGGCGACCTCGCTGGACATGGCGGCGGTAGACCCAGACTCGGACGCGGGCAAGGTGGACTGGGACGCTGTCCTGCAAGGTGTCCTGCCCTACACGGACTTCTTCGTCCCCAGTGCGGAGGAACTGCTATTCATGCTGGATCGGGACAGGTTGGACGCATTGCGCCGGCAATCCGGCAGCGGTGACGTCACCGAACTGCTGGTTCCAGAACGGGACATTCGGCCGCTGGCGGAGCGGTGCATCGCCTATGGCGCAAAGATCGTGCTGATCAAGTGCGGCGCCCCCGGGATGTACTACAAAACCGGAAGCCGGGAGGCATTGGCTGGAATCAGTGCTCGGTTGGAACTGGATGCCGCTGCCTGGGCAAATCAGGCCGGCTTTGAGGCGAGCTATCAGCCGGAACGGGTCCTCTCTGGAACCGGCGCAGGGGACGTCAGCATCGCCGCTTTCCTCACTGCGGCATTGAATGGGGAGACGCTGGAAGATTCCGTCCATCTTGCTGCAGCCGCCGGGGCGTCCTGTGTTGCGGCATACGATGCCCTGGGCGGATTGACGTCTCTGGACGAATGGAAGGCAAAGATCCAAGCCGGATGGAAAAAGCGGGGAGCGTGCTGATATGCTGGTAAACATGAACGACATCCTGCTGCCTGCAAAGGCGGGCGGCTACGGCGTGGGGTTCTTCAACGCGGTGAATGTGGAGATGGCGCGGGCCGTGATCGAGACCGCCGAGGAATTGGGTGCACCTGTCATGGTGGGGACGGCGGAGATCCTGCTGCCGGCCATGGAGCTGGAGCGGGTCGCGGAATACCTCATCCCCATGGCCCGGAAGGCCTCTGTCCCCGTCTGTGTCCACTACGACCACGGACTCACCTTCGAGCGCTGTATGGAGGCGCTGCGGCTGGGCTTCACCTCCATCATGTACGACTGCTCCACGCTGCCCTACGAAGAGAATGTGGACGCCGTGGCGGAGATGGTGCGAATCTGCCACGGAATGGGCGCCTCGGTGGAGGGCGAGCTGGGACACGTAGGAGATAACGAGGGGGCCGGGAAGCTGGAGCATCCCAGCGACTTCTATACCAACCCCGCTATGGCGGCGGATTTTGTCCGAAAAACTGGGGTGGACTCCCTGGCGGTAGCGGTGGGCAATGCCCATGGGGATTACAAGTTCCCGCCAAAACTGGACTTTGGCCGCATCCAGGCGATTGCGGATGCCGCCGGTCTGCCGTTGGTGCTCCATGGCGGCAGCGGCCTCTCGGACGATGATTTCCGCACGGCGGTGCAACGGGGCATCTGCAAGATCAACATCTTCACGGACATAGACAAGGCGGGAAAGGCCGGCATCGAAGAGGGACTGGCCGCCGGGGCAAAGACCATGATGAAGCTCATCCCCTATGAGATTGCCGCCATGAAACGGGTGGTGGCTGAGAAGCTCCGGCTGTTTGGCTCTGTCCGCAGCGGCGCCTCAGAATAGCTTCTATGGCAATTGGCAGCACAGAGAACAGAGATGCTCTCTGTGCTGCCTTTCTTTCTGCCCGAGTGCAAGTCTCGGTTCGTGCGAGGGTGAATGCAGAAATGCCGCTGCTACGGACGCGTGAGGAAATCTCAAAAATGTGCTATCATGCCTGTAACGTTTTCGCATCTTCGCAATCTAATCATTGAAAGGGCGGTGAGAATGTGACGGAATTCGAAAAGGTTTTCGAGGAAAATCGAGAGCTTGTTTTCAGGTATCTTTTGAAGCTGACACGGGACTCTACGCTATCCGAGGAGCTGACGCAGGAGACCTTTTTCCGTGCATACATGAACTATGCATCGCTTCGAAACAAAGAGAAGGTATCTGTTTGGCTGTGTCAAATTGCGAAGAATACGTATTTCGCGTGGTACAACGAGCAGAAGAAAAAGGCATCTCTGGATGAGCTTGAAACGGTCTGCATGGAGGAAAGCATGGAGGATGCCTTTGTTATAGAAGAGCTGTCTCGAGAGGCGTTGCGCTGCCTGCACGGCTTAGAGGAGCCGTACAAGGAAGTTTTCATGCTTTCGGTGTTTGCCGGATTGTCCTTGAAAGAGATCAGCTCAATGTTCGGGAAAAGCGAGAGTTGGGCGCAGGTCACATTTTACCGCGCCAAGCAGAAACTATTGGAAAGGATGCGGTGATTGTATGGATTGCAACGTTGTACGGGACTTGATCCCGCTGTACATCGATGGATGCTGCAGCGAGGAGAGTGCGAGTATCGTGAAGGAACATATCGAAAACTGCGATGCGTGTAGAAAGCTCCTGGAGGAGATGCGCAAACCCGCCGATGTGATATCGGTATCGAGAGCGCCGATGGCGTTGCACAAACTCAACAGCTGGAGAGCTTCTATCTTGCAGTCTGTCTTGTTGTTCGTTTCATTTGGGCTGATCACGATCGGGGTGGCACTGGAGGCCAGAACGGAGCCAGGCCTGATGAATGGGTTTTGGGCAATGAACCTTGTGATCCCGGCAACCGGATTTATGCTGTCCCTGGCAAACTGGTATTTTGTGCGGGCTTATAAAGACCGGAAAAGCTTTTCTTCGTTCTCTTGGATCACCACCCTTGCCATCACAGTGTGCGCCTATATCTGGTCTGTTTTTCACTATAAGATCGATTTGACGGCGGCATTTTCCGGAAGTGATGCGGTGCAGGGAGTGCTGTTCTTGAATGGTCTTGGCATCGTATTGACGGTTGTGTTTTGCGTACTGTCCAAAGCGCTCTCCAATCAATACGCGAAAATGCTGGGAAAGGAATGAGGTGCATCCGATGAAAAAGACTGCGCCTGCCTTGATTTGGCTGCTGTTTCTCCTTACAATCCTATATCCCGCAGGGGTTCTGATCACTGCCTGTTTTGGGTATGAATTTAAGCTCATCAGCATATCCGCCTACGCTATTGTAACCGCTGTACTGTCCGTGGGGGTTGCGGTCCATGACCAGGATGCGCTTGAAAGCAAAGTGCTTCAGGTTTTATTGGCGATCCTCGCGCCTCTTTCGCTCGTTAACGCAGTTTTCTACATGTTTGAGTACCCTAAAATCTGGGTGATCGCAGGCGTACTCATCTCTGCAGGATGCGGCTTCTATCTTACGGTCCGACACGGCAAGCCGCGGGTCCTGAAAGGGATTGCCCTGACGCTGTCTGCCCTGATGGTGTTGCCGATTGGCTTCATCAGCTTCCTGTTTTTGATCTTCGGCAGCATCGGTCTGAATACAGTGGTGCAGACCGTGGAATCTCCCAGCGGCAAGTATTATGCCCAGGTGATAGACAGCGACCAGGGTGCCCTGGGCGGAGATACGCTGGTAGACGTGCATGAAAAAAGCGGGTTCAATGCCATCCTCTTCAGAATCGAGAAGAAGCCCCAAAGGGTGTATTCCGGTGGCTGGGGTGAGTTCAACGACATGCAAATCGACTGGAAAGACGATGGGTGTCTCATCATCAATTCCACTGAATACCAAATTCAATCGTAGTCGAGCAGGCACCGCAGAGACGCGGCGCCTGCTCATCAGCACATGCGCTGCGGTCCGCGAGATGGTCCGATGGGGTTTACAAATGGCTATGAAGAGTGTATCATGGGAAGGTGAAAACGGCTGTAGAAAGGGGACTAAATTATGGTGATAACTGACACGGAATTGGAAGCCAACCTGAGCAAGTATCTGCAACTTTCTGCCTCAGAGGACATCTTTATCACGCACAATGGTAAGGTGATCTCGGAGCTGACCAATCCATTTCGAGATCGTGTTGAGATAGTCAAGTCGCTCTATGGAATTCTTTCAGATGACATGACTCTCGAGGAGGCTCGTGCGGAAAGAATGAAGAGAATTTGAGCGCCTTGATCGACCCATGTGTCCTCACTGTCCAATTGATGGAACGTTAGCGGCCTTTCCCTGCGCACATGCTGAAGATAGGTTCTCGTTCGGTCCGGTGGATTGCGCAAACGTGAAATCTCCCAGGGATTCTCCGCTGTGGGGGAAACGTGCCATCTTGTATCAGAATATTGCGAAAAATCCCACCAAGGGCGCTCAGCTCAAGAACACCCTTGGTGGGATTCGTTATTCTTTTCTGCGGATTGGGTCTGCCTTACTGCACGGAGACGGCGGCCCAGAAGGGGCGGTCTTTGCTGGCAATGTTCAGACTCTCGTTGATCCGGAACGCCCCGGAGAGCCGGATGTCCTGGCTGGAGGAGCCCACCATCACGTCGATGTCTCCCTTCTCCACCAGCCACTTGCCGTCTTCATCCAGGAAGGCCAGCTGCTTGGGGGAGAGGGAGAAGGTGACGCGCTTTGCCTCAACCGGGGCCAGTTCCACCCGGGTGAAGCCAGCCAGTTCCTGGGCCGGCCGGACCATGGAGGCATAGCGGTCCCGGATGTACAGCTGCACCACCTCGGTGCCGGGTACCGTGCCGGTGTTGGCAACGGAGAGGGAGATCTCCGCCTGGCCGTCCGGAGAGACCTCGTCTGTACGGATGGAGAGATCGGAGTAGGCAAACGTGGTGTAGCTGAGACCAAAGCCGAAGGGATACCGGGGCGTGTGGGGCAGATCCACATAGTCTGCAAAGCCAATGCTGGGACTCTGGTGCCACTCGGACCCGCTGACGTGGTTGTACCAGACGGGCAGCTGGCCGGCGCCGTATGCCACGGACACCGGTAGCTTGCCGGAGGGGGAGATTTTGCCGGTGAGCACGTCCACGATGGCCTCGGCGCCGCACTCTGCGGGGGACCAGCACTCCAGAATGGCGTCCAGGTCCCGGTCTGCGATGTCTGAGGAGATGGGGCGGCCGTCCAGGTGCACGCCGATGAGGGGCTTGCCCAATGCCTTTACCTTCTCGATGAAGGCGTCCTGGGCTTTCGGCAGGTTGATATCCGTGCCGTCCACGCCCTCGCCCATGGTGGCGATGGAGCCGGAGCCGTTCTTGCCGCCCAGGGTGAGGATGACAAGGTCTGCGTCCTTGGCCAGGTCCAGGGCCTCTTCGAAGCGGCTCTCATCTGCGCCGAAGACGTAGTATCCCAGGGCGTGGGCGATCTCGGTGTCCGGGAGCCGGTCCCGCAGCTCCTCCAAGAGGTTTTTGCAGTCCGGGTTCATGTGCCGGAGGATGCCATCGAACTCGTCGGTCTCATCCAGTTGCACGTTGGTGCCGGGGATGCGCTGCATCTCCAATTTCTGGGTGGATCCGCCGCCGCCGGTACCGGCCATGGAGTTGGCGGCTGCGTGGACCGCCTCCACCATGCTGATCTGGGTGTACCCGCCGAAGAAGGACCGGGCGTGGACTGCGTGGGGGCCGATGAGGGCGATCTTCTTGATGTGCTTCGCCAGAGGAAGCACGCCGTCGTTTTTCAGGAGCACGAGAGACTCCTGGGCTGCCCGGAGGGTTACTGCCTTGTCTGCCGCCCGCTTTTCGTAGGATGCCTGGAGTGCCTCGCCTTCCAGGGCATAGGGGTGCTCAAAGAGGCCCATGCGGAACTTGGCGGTGAGCACCCGGAGGCAGGCCCTGTCCAGGATCGCCATGTCCGCCTCCCCGGATTCAAACTTCTGCAGCAGGTCTGCGGAATAGGCATCCGGCATGGGCAGCTCCACATCGGTGCCGGCGGCCAGGCATTTGAGACCGGCGTCTGCCTTGGTTTCGCCCACGTTTTGCACGTTGTGGGTGTTGGACACGCCGCCGTAATCGGAGACGGCCACGCCGTCGAAGCCCATGTCCTCCCGAAGGATCCGGGTGAGATACTTCTTGGAGGCGTGCATGGGCAGGCCGTCCACGGAGCAGTAGCAGGGCATGACGCCTTTGAGACCAGATTGCCGGATGGCGGCCTCAAAGGGCTTGGCGAAGACCTCCCGCATCATGGAGTCCCCCGCCTCCACATTGGCACCGTGGATGCCGCCCTGGCTGAAGTGGAAGGCCATGAAGTGCTTGGCGGTGGCGTCTGCCTGGCGGCCATCGATCTCATTGCCCTGGATGCCGTTCGTGTACGAGGCGCCCATGGCGGCGCAGAGGGTGGGATCCTCCCCGTAGGGCTCACAGTACCGGCCCATCCGGGGGTCCCGGGCCACGTCCAGCACCGGGGCCAAAACCTGGGTGATGCCGCAAGACAGCTCCTGGCGGCTCACGATGTCTCCGATCTCCGCCTCTGTCTCCGGGTGGAAGGAGGCGCCCCGTCCGATGCCGGAGGGGAAGGAGACGCCGCCCTGCATCAGGGGACCGCAGAGACCCTCCATGTGGAATGCCGCCGGGATGTGAAGCCGGTTGGCGTTCATGACGATCTCCTGAAGCTGCCGCTGCCAGGCCGCCGCATCCGCATAGGTGTCCCGGTTGCGGAAGTCCAGCGTGCTGATCTGGCCGATGCCGTTTTTCAGGAAGTCCCCCATCCGGCCCTCCCGGCCCCGGATGGCCATGACGCCGGTGAGTTGGGCCAGCTTCTCGGCGGGGGTGAGCTGGGCCAGAAGAAGCTTTGCCCGCTCCTCAGGGGAGAGGGAGGGATTCCTATAGTCTGCGTTCATGCTGGGTACCTCTTTATTTCTTGATTTTCTGCAGTTTGGCGTTGATCTCTTGGACCATCTCGGCGGGGATCACGTTCTCTCCGGCCTTCTTCAGAATGCCCTGGAAGCTCATGCCCGCCATCATCTTTTGCAGGGCCGGGTTTTGGCTGGCGGTCTGTGCCACCTGACCGCGGCTGGCCCGGGCTTTTGTCATGACGGCATTCACGATGGCGGCGGCTTCCGGATTGGCCTGGAGGGTGCCCATGGTGTCCCGGATGGAGTAGCAGGAGGAGTCGAAATCGGCCTCGTCGAACCAGTTGGCCACGGGGCCCTTCCGGCCGAAGGAGTAGTCCAGGTTGAAGGTGTCCACTTTGCGGATCAGCATGCGGTCTGTGCATGTGCCTGCCTTGGCCTCGATGACGTGCTCCCCGGAGAGAGGTACCTGGAAGGTGAAGATGGTCTTGCCCTCCTGGGTCTCCAGCGCCTTGCCGTCCACAGACAGCGTGACGGGGGACAGATTGGAGTACACCTTGACCTGGGTGACGTCCTCCGCCCGGTCCACATACCGGCTGCCGCAGAGGTGGACGAAGGGCTCGCGGCTCCAGGCGGCCTTATAGAGGTAGAAGGCGTCCTTTTTCAGCTTCCGATCGAAGGTGACGAGCCCCTTCTGGTTCTGGCCTTTTTTGCCGCCCTCGTCCCGGCCGTCTGCGGCGAAGTCGAACATGTTCCACACATGGGTGGCCCACAGCCAGGGGCGGGCCTCGATGCACTGTAATAAATGCTCGTGGTAGACACATTGGAAGGTCTCGCTGTAATCCCCCTGCTCCGGATGGGGAGACTGAAACTTGGGATTGGCGTCCGCGCCGTACTCCGAGAACCCGATGACCCGGTCCGGGTGATTTGCGTGATATTCGTCCAGGAAGCTGTCGTTCTGAGCGAGCTCCCCCAGATACCAGCCGAAGTACAGGTTCCAACTGCCGATGTCTGCGATGTCGATGAGGGGACTGTCCTGGTCCAGCATAAAGGCGTGGGCCATGGTGGTGGGACGGGTGGGGTCCAGCTGGTGGCAGAGGTCGTTGAGAATGCGGTGGTTCTCCATCAGGTCCTCGCCCATGCCGTGGACGGCGATCTCGTTGGAGAGACCCCAGCAGACGATGGAGGGATGGTTGTAGCACTGGTGGATGAGCTCTGTCATCTGGAGCACCGTGTTGTCCCGGCCACCCGGCATGTGCTGGGTGATGTAGGGGATCTCCGCCCAGACGCATATGCCGTACTCGTCGCAGAGGTCGTAGAACTCCTGAGCGTGCTGATAGTGGGCGAGGCGGATGGTGTTGGCGCCGATCTCCCGGATGAGATCCATGTCCTCCCGGTGCTCCTGGATGGTGATGGCATTGCCCAGACCCTGCCGGTCCTGGTGCCGGGAGACGCCCCGGAGGGGATAGGAGCGGTTGTTGAGAAGGAAGCCCTGCTGCGGGTCGAAGGCGATCTTGCGGCAGCCGAAGCGCACGGAGACCTGGTCCCCGCTGTCCAGTTTTGCGGTGGCTGAGTACAGATAGGGGTCGTCCACGCCGTCCCAGAGGTGGGGATTCTCGATGGTGAACACGGCGGTCCGCTCCACCCACTGGGGTGCCCCATCTACTGTGATCTCCACTGCTTCGGCGTTGTGCCAGGTCTCTACGGTTACCGTGGCGGTCTTGAGGTCATCGGAGAGAACCGGGGTGACTTTGATGCCAGGGGCGCCGCAGGTGTCCAGATCGAAGTGCTGGGCGGGGACCCGGAGCAGCTTCACATCCCGGTACAGCCCGCCGTAGAAGGTGAAGTCCGCAGACTGGGGATAGACGGTGTCGTTGGCGGCGTTGTCCACGGAGATGCAGAGCAGGTTCTGGCCCTGGAGATGGTCTGTGAGGTCTGCCCGGAAGGTGGAGAAGCCGCCCTCGTGACGGCCCAGTCTTACGCCGTTCAGCCACACCTCTGCGATGTTGGCCGCGCCGCGGACCTCCAGATAGAGGCGGTCTCCGTTGTCCAGGGCAGGCGTCTCAAAGCCCTTGCAGTACATGGCCGTGCCCCGCCAGTAGTCGTTGCCGCCGTCCTGGCCGTCCACAGCGTTCCAGGTGTGGGGCAGGGAGACGGGTTCCCAGTCTCCGGGAAGGGCTGTGGGGACCTTGTCTGTCTTGGCAAAGCGCCAGTCTCTATTGAAATCGATGATATCTCTCATGGTGCGCCTCCTGTATTCTTTTGGTACTGCCATTTTGCCATCTTTCCCTCGCAAGGGCTACCAGAAACCCGCTGAAAAATGCCACGAACCCGACAGCTTGCCCAAAGGCCCTTGCCGGGACGCCCGAGAAAACGGTATAATTGCAACATCAAACCAATGGAGGGATCCCCATGGCATTTCCCAAAGACTTTCTCATCGGCGCCGCCACTGCAGCCCACCAGGTGGAGGGCAACAACATCCATTCAGACTACTGGGCCCAGGAGCAGATGCAGTACTCCAGCTTCGCCGAGCCCTCTCTGGATGCCTGCGACCACTACAACCATTTCGCCGAGGACATCGCCCTGATGGCAGAGGCCGGCCTCAATGCGTACCGCTTCTCCATCGAGTGGGCCCGGATCGAGCCGGAGGAGGGCCAGTTCGATGACGAAGAGATCGAGCATTACCGTCAGGTCATCGCCTGCTGCCGGGCCCACGGTATCGAGCCCATCGTCACCATGCACCACTTCTCCAGCCCGGTGTGGCTCATCCGCAAGGGAGGCTGGGAGGAGCCAACCACCCCGCTGCGCTTTGCCCGGTACGTCTCCTATGTGGTGGAGCGCCTTGGCAGTGAGATCCGCTATCTCTGCACCATCAACGAGGCCAACATGGGGCTTCAGGTGGCGGCTGTGGCCCGCTCCATCATGCAGCAGATGCAGGCCGCCGCTCAGTCCGGGGCCTCCAGCGAGAGCCAGGTGCAGATGGGGCTGAACCTGAAGAAGATGCTGGAGAACCGGGAGAAGCTGGCCCAGGAGAACATCGCCGCCTTCGGTACCGCCACGCCCCAGGTGTTCACCTCCAGCCGCACCCCGGAGGGAGACCGGATTGTCATGAGGGCCCACATGGCGGCAAAGGTGGCCATCAAGGCCATCAACCCCGCCATCAAAGTGGGGCTCACTCTGTCTCTTCACGACATGCAGCCGCTGCCCGGCGGAGAGGCCCACGCAGCGAAGGAGTGGGACGAGGAGTTTCTCCACTACCTCCCCTACATCCAGGACGATGACTTCCTGGGCATCCAGAACTACACCCGCACCCGCTTTGACAGCACCGGCAGTCTCCCCGCACCCGCTGGTGCGGAGCTCACCCAGATGGACTATGAGTTCTACCCGGAGGGCGTGGCCAATGTGGTGCGGAAGGTCCATGAGGCCTTCCCCGGGGATCTCATCGTAACGGAGAACGGCATTGCCACCGCAGACGACACCCGCCGGGTGGAGTACATCCGGAGAGCCCTCGCCGGGGTTCAGCGGTGCGTCCAGGACGGCCTGCCGGTAAAGGGCTACCTGTACTGGAGTCTCATGGACAACTTCGAGTGGCAGAAGGGCTTTGCCATGCAGTTTGGCCTCATCGGTGTGGACCGGAAGAATGGCCAGAAGCGCTTGCCCAAGCCTAGCCTCACCTATCTCGGTTCCTTTGCAAAGGGGGAGTGAGCGATGAGACGGACAGACATCAACCGGGACTGGACCCTCCAGAAGGGGGAGCCCAGCAGCATTCCCATGGTGCAGCCGGAGACCCGCACCGTCCATCTCCCCCATGACTACATGATCGAGAGCGATGTCACCCCCAACGCGAAAAACGGCCCGGACGGCGGCTGCTATGAGGGGGACATCCAGTCCTACACCAAGTATCTGGACATCCCGGAGAGCCTTCGGGGACAGCGGATTCTGGTCCGCTTTGATGGCGCTGCCGGCCTCACCAAGGTGGTGCTGAACGGCCATGTGGCGGGGCGGCACCATTACGCATACACGCCCTTTACCGTGGACCTCACAAACCTTGTGGACTTCGGAGAGAAGAATCGGCTCACCGTCACCTGCGGCACCGATGCGGGGCCCAACAGCCGCTGGTATCTGGGCGGCGGCCTCTACCGCCACGTCCAGCTGCTCACCGGTCCCATGGTCCATCTGGCAGTGGATCCCATCTACGCCCATCTGAGCCACCGGGTGGACGGGGACGCCTTTGTGGTGGTGGAGACCACGGTGGAGAACCACACATCGGAGGACGTAGTCCGCTGGGTGGACCTGAAAATGTGCCCGGAGGACGGGGACGGCACCTGCGCTGTGGGCAGAGCCTGCGCCTTTGTGCCGGCAGGGGAGAGCGCTGTTGCCCGGATCACCCTCTGCGTGGAGAATGCGCAGATCTGGGATGTAGACAGCCCCAACCTCTACAGGATCACCGCATCCCTCTCGGACGGAGAGACCGAGACAGACACGGCGGAGACCCTCTTCGGCATCCGGGAGATCACCGTGGATGCGAAAAACGGCCTCCGGCTGAACGGACGGCCGCTGAACCTCCGGGGCGGCTGCATCCATGCGGACAACGGCCTTCTGGGGGCGGCGTCCTTCTACGACAGCGAGTACCGCAAGGTGAAGCTCCACAAGGACAACGGTTTCAATGCCCTCCGCTTTGCCCACAACCCGGTGTCCTCCGAGATGCTGGAGGCCTGCGACAGGCTCGGCCTGCTGGTGATCGATGAGGCCTTTGACGTCTGGAACGTGCAGAAGAAGTACTACGATTTCAGCCAGTTCTTCGCCCAGGAGGGGGAGAAGGAGCTGAAAGCGATGCTGCTGCGGGACCGGAACCACCCCTGTGTCATGGCCTGGTCTGTGGGCAACGAGCTCCCCGAACAGGGCGGGGTGTCTGATGGCTATCGGACCAGCGCCAGACTGTCTGCCATCGTGCGCTCCCTGGATCCCACCCGTCCCGTGGCAGGGGCCTTGTGCTCCTTCTGGACGGGCCTCACCGACGCGGACAACGCCAGGTTCTGGGAGTCCCTCATGAAGATGGCCCAGAAGTCTGGCGGCACCATGGCTAACCTGGACAGCGACTACGGCCGGGCAATCTGGCCGCGCCTGACAGAGCCTTTCTGCGCCCCCTGGGACATCGTGGGATATAACTACCTGGACTACCACTATGAGGAGACCGGCAAGCTCTTCCCCAACCGGGTGATCTGCGCTACCGAGTCTAAGCCCCGGCAGGCGGAGTCCTACTGGGCCGCCGTGGAGCGCTATCCCTTCCTGATCGGGGACTTCGAGTGGACCAGCATGGATTACATCGGCGAGGCGGGGATCGCCCAGACGGCCCATGTGGACCAGTCTGAGGCCCAGACCGCCGCCCGGACCCTGAACTACTCCACCTATCCCTGGCGCCTCGCCGGCTCCGGCGATTTCGACCTCACCGGCTTTGAGAAGCCACAGCTCCACTTCAAGAAGATCGTCTGGGGCAGTCCGGAGACCTACATCGCGGTCCGGGATCCCCAGTTCTACGGCAAAACCGAGGTGCTGGGCCGCTATGCCTGGCCGGACTGCGCCCACAGTTGGACCTGGCCTGTGGAGGCAGGCAGCCCCATCCAGGTGGACGTGTACTCCGGCGCAGACGAGGTGGAGCTCTTCTTGAACGGCACCAGCCTGGGAAGAAGGCCCGCCCGCAACACCGCTGCCTTTACCCTCGCCTACCAGCCAGGTACCCTGGAGGCCGTGAGCTACACGGATGGGGTAGAGGTGAGCCGGGACAGGCTGGCCTCAGCCGGCGCACCGGTCCAACTGCAACTCACACCAGAGAAGGCTGAGATCGCCGCAGACGGGGAGAGCCTCTGCTACGTGAAGGTGGAGGCCGCCGATGCCGCTGGGAACCCGGTGCCCTATGGGGAGGTACAAGCCAAGGCCGCAGCCTCCGGGGCTGCCACCCTGATCGCCTTTGGAACCGGCAGGCCCTGCACCGAGGAGAACTACACCAAGGGCGAGATAACGCTGTACAAAGGTGCGGCCCTGGCCATCCTGCGCTCTGGGACAGAGCCGGGAGATGCGGTGCTGGAAGTCTCCGCAGAGGGCCTGGGCAGGGCGGAACTGCGTATCCGTGTAAACTGAGCATTGCAAGATAAGGAGAGAATGGGGCATCAAGATAAGGAGAGAATGGGGCATGCTGCAAATGCCAATGATCTTTGGGGACCGCATGGTCCTCCAGCGCCAGAAGCCCATGGAGCTGTGGGGTGAGGCGAACTCTGGCGAGACGGTTTCCGTGTCCATTTTAAAGGGGAAGAAGACGGTTGCTGAGGAGAAAACCCGGGCCGACGTGAATGGCCAGTGGCGGATCTTTCTCCCGGCTCAGGAGGCGATGCGGGGTCTTACCCTTACGGTTACAACGGACTGTGGGGACACCCTGAGTTTTTCCGATGTGCTGATCGGCGAGGTGTGGATTGCCGGCGGCCAGTCCAACATGGAGTATTTTCTCCAGTTCGATGGGGACCGGGACATCGCCTTTGCCCGGGAGGAGGACCCGGATATCCGCTTCTTCGATTACCCCGAGGTCTCCTATGAGGGGGAACTGGACGCTTTCGATTTCTCCGAGTTCGGCTTTTGGCGCCGGTGCCGGCGGGAGGACCTGCCCTGGTACTCCGCCGTGGCGTATTGGTTTGCCGCCCGGCTCCGGGAGGACATGGACGTGCCCGTGGGCATCGTGGGCTGCAACTGGGGCGGCACCCGGGCCTGCTGCTGGATGGACCGGCAGCGTCTGGAGGGCACTGCCGGAGAGGTCTGGCTCCAGGAGTATGAAGAGGGGATCCGGGATGTGGACCCGGAGCTGTATCGGAAGGTGTTTCTCGCCATTCCCAACAACGTCAACGACCACCCGGTCTTCGGGAGGGATACCTCCATTCTGTATCCCGGCTTCTCCAAAGAGACGCAGGAGAAGATGATGGCGGAGATCACGAACATACAGAAGCCGCCCTATTTCGACGTCATCGGCCCGGATAACCCCTGGAGACCCTGCGGGCTGTATGAGACCATGCTCACAAAGGTGACTCCCTATACCTGCCGAGGTGTGCTCTGGTATCAGGGGGAGAGCGATGAGCCCCATCCGGAGATCTACGACCAGCTCCTCGCCATTCTCACCCGGAACTGGCGGGACCTGTGGCACGACGAACTCCCCTTCCTGATGGTCCAGCTGGCCCCCTTCGGATGGTGGATGGGCAACGACGGTGCCCGCTTCCCCATCCTGCGGGACCGGCAGGAGAGGGCGGCAAGGGAGATTCCCAGTGTGTGGCTGGCCTCCAGCTCCGATGCCGGCATGGAGTGGGACATCCACCCCAAGCACAAGCGTCCCATCGGGGAGCGGCTGGCGCTGCTGGCCCTGGGGCATGTATATGGACAAGAGATCCTCTGCGAGGCTCCGGCCTTTGAGAGCGCTGCCTGGGCAGAGGGGGTGCTCACCATCTCCTTCCAGCACAGCCAGGGCTTGCACCTGAAAGAGAATGCCGGTGCCATTCCCGCGCTGCTGGTGGACGGTGCCCCTGTGCAGGGCTGCGTTGAGGACGAAAAACTGGTGCTCCGCTGCCCGGTGAAACCCAGCCGGGTGGAGTATGCCCAGACCGGATACTACGAGAGTAACCTTTATAATGGGGCGGGGATTCCCGCCATCCCCTTTGCGGCGGAGGTGGTTTGAGATGTGGAAAAATGCCATGTGGGTGGGGCTGCCCCAGAGTGAGATCCAGCGCAACCAGATCTATCACGGGGATCTCACCGGCCGCTTTGCCTATTTCCGCCTGGACTTGGATCTCCCGGAGCCGGGGAATCTGGTGTTGGACATCTCCGCCAACTCCCGGTATCGGCTGTGGGTGAACGGCGTGTCCGTGTGCTCCGGGCCCTGCAAGGGGGATCTCACACGGCATTATTACGAGACGGTGGACGTGTCCCAGCATCTGGTGGCGGGAAAGAACGTCCTGGCGGCGCAGGTGCTGTACATGGACCACTACGCCAGCGTCCATCAGCAGGATGAGCGGGCGGGGATCCAGTCTGTGCTCACCCCCGGGGGCGGCCACCGCCTGGCGGTGGAGGGAACAGTCCAAAATGGAGACGGAAAGCCTATGGCCTCCGTCTCCACAGGAGAGGCCAACTGGCGGGTGTACCTGGACGGCAGCCGGTATCTCACATCGGAGGAGGTAACCAGCTGTCTCGGAGCGGTGATGGAGCACTTGGACTTCTCGAAGGTGCCTTATCGCTGGCGGGATGCCTCGTTCGATGCAACAGCGTGGCCAACGCCTGAGCCCCTGGAATCCGTTGCCTATGACCCCTTCATGCAGGCGGTGGGCCTTCTCCAGCGGTTCCCCATGAAAGAGCGGCCCATTCCGCTGCTCTATGAGACGGAGCGGCAGTTTGTCCGGGAGTACCGCTCTGAGAGCGGCATTCTGGAGCGGGACGGGATGTTCGTCATGCCAGGAGAACATGCCGTCATGGTGCTGGACGCCGGGGAGGAGACCAGCGGCTATCCGGTGTTTTCCTTCGTTGGCGGCAAGGGCAGCCAGGTGCGCATCACCTATCTGGAGAAGTTCACCGGGGAGGGCATCCGTAAGGATGATGCCGAGCACGGGGAGATCTCCGGCATCACGGACACCCTCCTTCTGAACGGGGAGACCGTCTCCTTTGAGCCCTTCTGGTATCGTACCTTCCGCTACATCGCGGTGGAGATCGATGCCGCTGCAGCCGTTGTCCTATACCGGCCCACATACCGGGAGACTGGATACACGTTGACCGTAGAGTCCTGGGTGGAGTCCTCCCAGCCCTGGGTGCGAGAGGTCTGGGACATGTGTGTGCGCACCCTGCGCCGCTGCATGAACGAGACCTACATGGACTGCCCGTACTATGAGCAGAACCAGTTCCCCATGGACACCCGGCTCCAGGCCCTCTTCTGCAGCTGCGTCTCCCGGGACAACCGCCTCACCATGAAAGCCCTGGAGGACTTCCACTGCTCCACCTCCCCGGACGGCCTGGTCCACGGCCGCTATCCGGGATCCTATCAGCAGATCATCTCCACCTTCTCCCTCCACTACATCTTCATGCTGGAGGAGACCTGGCGAAACACCGGGGACATCGCCCCCTTCCGCCGGTATCTCCCAGACCTGGACCGCATTCTGACGTACTATGAGAGCAAGATCGGCCCGGACGGGCTGGTGGGCCGGCTGGGGTACTGGGAGTTCGTGGACTGGCACCCCCTGTGGTCTCAGTACGGCGGCGTGCCCGCCGCCCTTACGAACGGGCCCAGCACCATCATCAACCTGATGTATGCCCACGCCCTGGAGCGGGCCGCCATCCTCTGGGATGCCGGTGGCAGGCCGGCGCTGGCAGAGGAGTACCGGGCCCGAAAGGCGGCCATTTTGGAGCGGGTACAGGCGCTCTGCTGGGACGAGGCCCGGGGCATGTACCGGGAGGGGCCGGATTTTGAACAGTATTCCCAGCACGCCCAGGCCTGGGCGGTGTTGGACGGGCTGGCAGAAGGAGACCGGCAGACCATTCTCCGCCATGCTATAGCGGATCCGGACGTGCTCCGGGTGTCCTTCTCCACCTCCTATGAGTGGTTCCGGGCGCTGGAGAGCGCCGGTCTGTATGATGAGACGGCGTCCGACATGGCCCGGTGGGCGGCTTTACCGGGACAGGGGAACACCACCTGTCCGGAGACCCCGGAAGACAGTCGGTCTGAGTGCCACGCCTGGAGCGCCCTGCCTATCTACGAGTTTGTCCGCACCTTGGCGGGGATCCGCTATGAGAACGGCAAGTTGTCTTTCCAGCCCAATCTCTCGTACCTCCCGGACCTGCGGGGAGAGGTGGCAACCCCCGAGGGAGTGGTGCGCTTCGAATGCCGCTGGGAGAACGGAAAAGTGGTGTCCCGCCTGGAACAGGTCTGAACCGAAAGCGAGTTGAAAAAACACCAGGCGAGTGCCTGAGATTCCCAAAGTGCCTTTTCTGCCATCAAGCCTGCATGGGAGGGAACAGCAATGCAGAATCATATCCGAGATCCGCTGATCGCCCTCACCGGCGTTACAGGAAACATGGGACGGGAGGTTCTGCGGGAAGTGCTGGCCATCCCCGGGCTGCGACTCCGGCTGTTGGTGCTGCCGGAAGATAAGCGGCTCTCTATGGTGCAGCGGCTCTGCAAAGCCGCTGGCGCCCGGGTGGAATATGTGCTGGGAGACCTGTCTCAGCAGACGGTGTGCCGGCAGCTGGTGCAAGGTGCAGACACCGTGGTGAATATGGCTGCGGTGATTCCGCCTCTCAGCGACCAGAGGCCAGACCTGGCGGTGGCGTGCAACGAGACTGGGGTGTATCAGCTCTGCGCCGCCATCGAGATCCAGAAACCGCAGCCCAAGTTGATCCACATCTCCACTGTGGCACTCTACGGCAACCGCACTTTGGACCACCCCTGGGGGCGGGTGGGGGATCCCCTGCCGGTGAGCCCTTTCGACGTCTACGCCCTCACCAAGCTGCGGGGAGAGAGAAGAGTGCTGGAGAGCGGCATCCGGAACTGGACTGTGCTCCGTCAGACTGCGATGCTCCACCCCAGACTGCTCTGGGATAACCTCAGCGACGGTCTTCTCTTTCATACTGCATTCAACGCGCCGCTGGAGTGGGTAACCGCCGAGGACTCCGGCCGGCTCATCGCCGCCATCCTCCGGGCAGACCGGGAGGACCCGGGGGAGATGGAACGGTTGTTCTGGCACCGGATCTTCAACATCGGCGGCGGGCCGGCTACCCGGAACACCGGCTATGATGTGCTCCAGGACGGCTTCTCCCTGATCGGCGGCTCCGTCCGAGACTTCTTCGATCCAGACATGAATGCCCAGCGGAACTTCCACGGCGTCTGGTTTGCAGACAGCGACGAATTGGAGAAGCTGTTTCACTTCCGGCGGCAGAGCAACCGAGACTTCTGGGCCCAGGTGCTTCGGGAGCAGCCGATCCTGCGCCTGGGGAAGCTGGCGCCGAAAGGGCTCATTCGGAAGTTTGTGGTCCAGCGGCTCTGCAAGGACCCCAACAGCCCCCGGTACTGGCGGACTCACGGGGACGACGCCCGGCTCACCGCATATTTTGGCTCCACCGCCGCCTACGACGCCCTGGGCCGGGACTGGGAGAAATTCTCTATCCTGGCGGAAGATCCAGTGCGGTGCCGGCAGGTCATGGACCCTGAAAACTCCAGACTGCTGGACCTGGGGTTCGATCCCTGTGGTCCGGTGGGCTGGGAGGAACTTCGCAGCCTGGCCGCGCTTCGAGGCGGAAAGCTGCTCTCTCCATCGGGTGGGCTGCGGGATGTGCTCTTCTGGGAGGACACAGACGGACAACCCTTCCGGATGCGGGGCTACACGGTGCTGGCGGGACACTGGCCCAGCCCCGGAGACACCGCTGTCTGTTGGGATTTTGACCGCCTGTCCAAACGGGACAGACTGCTGGCCCAGGTCTGGCTGGACAGCCACCGCCCGGACGAGGACTGGCGGTACACCATGGACGAGGCCTTTCATGCGAGGTGTGAGAAGAGCCCATGCGCACTGTGATCGCCGTATTCAGCGGCACCGGGAACACCCGGCGGTTGGCTGAGGCCTTTGGGGAGGCCTTGCGTGCACTGGGGGAGGAGGTCTCCCTGGTGCCCCTGGACAACCTTCCAGCGGGAGATGTCCTTCCGGAGCCACTCGCCGTTGCCATCCAGTCTGCAGATCGGCTGGGCATCGCCTACCCGGTGCATGCCTTTAACGCCCCGGCCAACCTGCTGCAGTTTGCAAAGCGGCTGCCCACTCCCGGGAAGACAGTGTTTCTCCTCAACACCTCCGGCGAGCCGCTGCGGCTCAACGGGATGTCCTCCCGTAAGCTCCGCGCCATCCTGCAGCGCCGGAGATACCCAGTACAGAGCGAGTACCACTACTGTATGCCGTACAACATCATCTTCCGCCACGGGGGTGCCATGGCGTGGAGGATGCTGGACACCGCTTTGCAGCTCATCCCCCTGGATGCAGCGGAGCTGGTACAGGGCATTTCCCGGCAGCCGGACCGGGTGCCTTTGGGCGGCGTCATAGCGTGTCTGGCCCGCATCGAGCACTGGGGTGCCCGGCTGAACGGACGGCTGTACCGTGTCTCCGATGCCTGTGTCCGCTGCAACCAGTGCGTCCGCCAGTGCCCAGCGGGGAACATCACCGTGGGCGCCTCCGGACAGCTGCAGTTCGGCGGCCACTGCCTCATGTGCATGCGCTGCTCCCTGCACTGCCCGAAAGACGCCATCCGTATCGGGCTTTTCAACGGCTGGAAGGTGAATGGCCCGTATCACTTTCAGAAGCCTGCCGGAGAACCTAAATCCCAGCGGTATAACCGGCTTCTCACCCGCGCCTACGACCGCTACTTCCGGGAGGCGGAGCAGCGGCTGGCGGCAGCAGAACAGACACGGCCTGGAGAATGAGACATCTTGTCTAATGAGACACATGCAAAATACAGAGGAAGGCCGTCCCGCCAGCCAGCGGGATGGCCTTCCTCCGTCTGTTTTTCGTTATGCGTCTAAGCTGCCCTGACGCCTTTCAGAGGAAGAGCGGCTCGATAGTGTTCAGCCAGGCGCCGCAGGCCTGCAATGTCTCCGCTCCCCCGATCACGCACACAGAGGGATGGCGGAGGACGTCATCCAGGGTATCGCTGATGGCCAGCAGATCCTCCCGGGTGGTCTGCAGCACCTCTTCCAGGGTGCAGTTGTCTTCCTTCAGATGGCCGCTGCTGAAGTACGCAGCGGCCATCGCGGCATTCACGCTGCTGGGGGCACGGCTCTTGTCCAAACTCCCTGCCGCGCTGATGATGTATGGCTCCAGGGACTCGCCGCTGTTGCAGAATGCCCGAAGGGCTTCCCCGGCGTGCTGGAAGATCTCCAGGGTGCGGTCGCAGTGGGGATCAAAAGCGGAGGTGAAGTGGATGGCGCCCCCTGCTGTGAGGGAGCCGTGTACGCTGTATGCGCCGCCCTTTACCCGGACCTCATTCCAGAGATAGCCCTGAGACAGGATCCGGGAGGCCACCATTGCCGCCCCGCCGAAGGGGTTCGCCACGGCGCAGAGCGCCGTGCTCCCAACCGGTGCCGGGAACTGGATGCCAAGGGCCAGGGGGGCTGGGGGGTCATAGGAATGGGGTTCCCCCATCGCTGTGCCGGTGGGCAGATCTGCGATGATGGTGCGCAGCACATCGTCGGACACGGTGGCGCTGGCGGAGGGGGTGAGGCGGGCCCGGGTGAAGATGGCCTTGCAGAGGGATTCCAGCTCCGCACAGAGGGCATCTCCATCGCGATGAAAGTTCCGGTCCATCTGTTGCAGCCACCGGAGCTGCTCAATGCCGTACATCAGGTCCATTGCCACCGCATTTGCGGAGAAACTGGTGATAGCCTTCCATTCGGCCGCGCCAGCCCCAGCGATGGTTGCCAGGCGTTCGGCTTCCAGGCGCATCTGCCACACCGCATCCCGCACCTGGTCTTGCGCTGTAAAGCGGGAGGTCTGCAGCACATCTCGGAAGAGATCTCGCACGGTGTCCTCCTGGCCGGCCAGGAAGGTTGCGCTAGCCCACACCACCGGCCTTGCAGTGTCCCGCTCTTGGCCTGCATAGCAGATGCTGATCACACAGAAGCCGCCCAATTTGCCGAGGATGGTTTTCGTGAGCTGGTCCTCCGTGTACTTCTCTGTGGGAAGCTTCGTCAGCAGCGTGCTGAGCAGCGGCAGCTTTACCAGTGCCTCCGGAGGCAGATCCGCCGCATCGAAATAGAGCCGGATGTTCCGGACACCGTTGGTGTGCACCAGCTCCCGCAGCACCGGGAAGCCGTCCAGGGTCTCAATTGTCCCCGGGATGGGTTCCGGCTTCCGGGGGATGTCCTCCAGGGTGAGCCGGGGGAGCTTGGCGAGGCTCTCCCTGTCATCCGGCTGGGCCTGCCATGCCTGGAACGCCACACAGGATGCAGCCACCTGCCGGGCCTCCTCTGCATCCCAGCCGGCCTGAATTGCGTCCAGGCGGGCCTGCTCTCTGGCCTGGTGTTCTGCAAGGAGGGTATCGGAGGGCAGCAGACAGATCTTCGCCTGGTGGGGATTGTGCAGCAGCACCTCCCGGATCAGGTCCTCGTACCAGCCGGTATCGATCCGCGCCCGGAGTGTGCGGAAGAGGTGATCCCACTGCAGATTCTGAGCGGGATCTCCGCCATACAGCCAGCTGTTCAGGATGGAAGAGACATAGTCCAGGCCGTTGCCCCCATCCATCTCATCCTCCTCATTCTCCCGGGAGCGGAAGTCTATCAGGTTCAGCTGGGCCTCCAGATCTTCCCGGTCCAGCCCACCGTCTGCCTGCTCCTGCAGTACGGCGTCTGCAATGGCCCAGATCCGATCCCGGTCCTCCGGCCGGACATAGTTGATCTGAATGCCCATAAAGGTCTGTTGGAGCCCGCCGATTTGAAAGACGGCCAGTTCCTGGGCCAGGCCCTGCCCCACGATGGCCCTGCGCAGCGGCTCCTCCAGCACATCCAGGAGGATCTGGAAGGCGGCCTCTTTCTCCCGCTCTGCAAAGGTGCCGCACACCCAGCCGCGGGCAATCACCGCCTGATCGGGAAGGTCCTCCTGCTCAGAGGCATCGTAGGGGAGGACGATCTCCGGCGGGGAGACCGGAGATTGCATGGGAATGGCGCAGTCCAGGGAGACCTGAGGATAGGAGGCGAGATAGCCGTCCAGCTGCGCCAGAGCTGCGTCCAGATCCAGCGTGCCGTCCAGAACGATGTAGGCGTTGGAGGGCTGATAGTACTTGGCGTGGGCGTCGCAGAGGTGCTGGAAGGTGAGATCGGGAATACACGCTGGATCCCCGCCGCTATCGAAGACGTAGCAGGTGTCTGGCAGAAGCGCCCGGTTGAAGACCCGGCCCAGAATGGTGTCCGTGTCCTCATAGCCGCCCCGCATCTCGTTCAGCACCACGCCGTTGTACCGGAGGGCGCCGCTCTCCGGGTCTGCCTCGTAGTGCCAGCCCTCCTGTTGGAATGCATAGGGCTCCTCCACGCAGAGCGGGTGGAATACGGCGTCCAGCATCACGTCCATCAGGTTCTGAAACTCCTTCCCGTTGCGGGAGCACGCGGTGTAGACGGTCTTGTCCGCATAGGTGAAGGCGTTCACGTAGGCGGAAAAGGAGCTTCTCTGCAGCTTCTTGTAGGGCTCTTTCACCGGATACTTTTGGGAGCCGCAGAGTACGGCGTGCTCCAGGATGTGAAAGACCCCGGTGTTGTCCTGGGGAATCGTGGGGAATGCGATGGCAAAGGACTTGCACTCATCAGACCGATCCAGCCAGATCAGTTTGGCGCCGTTCTGGGTGTACTCCATCCGGTACATGGCGGCTTTGATCTCCGGAAGATCCCGAATCTCCTGGACGGTAAAGCCGTGGAGGGTGTCTCCAATTGCGGGTTTCTGCATGCAACCAATCCTTTCTGCTATTGCACCGCGTTTGGGAAGCACAAGCGGGTCATTTTAGCAGATTTGGACGAGTTTTGCAACAAATATTTGAGGTTTGGCACATTTTGGGATAAAGACGGTGAAGAAACTCGGCCTGAGACAGCAATTTTCCAAATGCGCCGTGGGGAGCGAAACGGTTGAAACGTTTCACCAGTTTCGCCCCCCACGCGGATTTTGGCGAATCGGGATTTTGGATTCCGTGGATCACCGCTTCAAAAAGAGGCTGGAAATGGGTGCGGTGTTGGTATATAATGGCCGCACTTTCAGGAAGTGCCGGAGAGGAGGGACTTGCCCATGCAGTACAGAATCGCCGTCTGCGATGATGCGCCCGCAGATCAGCAGTATATCGCTGGCTTGGTGGACCAGTGGGCAGCGCAGAGAGGACACACGGTGAAGGTAGACCGCTTTCCCTCGGCGGAGAGCTTTCTCTTCCACTATGCGGAGGAGAAGGACTACGACATCCTCCTTCTGGACATCGAGATGGGGGCCATGGACGGCGTCTCCCTGGCCAAGGAATTGCGGCAGGACAACGACACTGTGCAGATCGTGTTCATCACCGGATATTCGGACTACATCGCGGAAGGATACGAGGTCCAGGCGCTGCACTATCTCATGAAGCCGGTGCGGGAGGAGAAGCTCTTTGCCGTGCTGGACCGGGCGGCGGAGAAGCTCCACAAGAACGAGAAGGTGCTGATGCTGGAGCTCTCCGGGGAGATGGTGCGGGTGCCGGTGTATCAGATCCGGTACGCGGAGGTGTACGGCAACTACGTCACGATCCACGGCAAGGCGGACTACACCGTGAAGATGACCTTGGGCAAACTGGAAGAGCAGCTGGACGACCGCTTCTACCGGGCCGGGCGCTCCGTCCTCGTAAACCTCACCCAGGTGAGCCGGGTAACCAGGACGGAGATCCGCCTCACAGACGGCACTGCGGTGCCGCTGCCCCGGGGTGCCTACGAGGGCATCCACCGGGCCATCATCAATCTGGGGTGAGACTATGGGACTGTTCTCCAAACGTATGGATGCCCAGGTGGCGTCCTATCAGCAGGAACTGCTGGAGACCCACTACCGGGAGGTAGACAACATGTACCGGCAGATCCGCGGCTGGCGTCATGACTACCGCAACCACATCCAGGTGATGAAGGCCTACGCCGCGGAAGGAAATCTGGAGGCCATCAAGAACTACCTGGACGAGTTGGACACGGATCTCAACACCGTGGACACCGTGATTAAGACCGGCAATCCCATGACAGACGCCATCTTGAACAGCAAGATCAGCCTGGCCAAATCCAGGGGCATCACCGTCCGGGCAGATGCGTATATCCCGGTGCGTCTCGGCATCCCGGAGCTGGACCTCTGCTGCATCATCGGGAACCTGCTGGACAACGCCATTGAGGCCTCTCAGGCTCTCCCGGAGGACCAGCGGATCATTCGGGTGTACATGGACATGAAGGGGACTCAGCTTTACATCTCCGTTACCAACTTCACCGCCGGCGGCAAGATGAAAAAGACCGGCGGGCGGTTTGCCTCCACCAAGGGCAGAGACCACGGCCTGGGCCTCGTGCGGGTGGACGCCATCGTGGAGCGGCTGGGGGGATA
>CANQII010000011.1 GCA_947623875.1 uncultured Oscillospiraceae bacterium | reverse complement strand
TTTTATGGTGATTTTACTGCGTTTCACGCCATTTTACCCGTTTTGAAGAACATTTCGGGCGTAAAAAACAGCACCGGCAAACCGGTGCTGTCTCAGAGGTTGGGGATTCAAGCCTTCTCCAGGGCTGGGGTCTTGGAGAATCTGCCGGCTGCTGTGAGCAGGCCTGCGAGGATGAAGAGCGTGTACATCACCCTGGGGTAGAAGATCACATACTCAAAGGAGGACACCAGTGCGATGCCCACCAGGGAGCTGGCCCCTGCGATCAGGAAGTAGCGGAGGAAACGGCTGGTCCGCACTCCGCTGCGAAAGGCGTTCCGGATGGTGGTAAAGGTGTAGCTGAGATAGCCCACAACGCCCAGAATGCCCATCTCCACCCACACCTCCAGGTACACCATGTGGGCGTGGGCTGCGGTATAATAGGTCGTGTGGTAGAGGGCGTCAAAGAGGGGGCTGAAGTTCCCCGGACCCAGACCCACACCGAAGATAAAGTTGTTGTGGAGGATGTCCAGGGCGCCGTTCCACACGTAAATCCGGTACCGGGTGGAGGAGTCTGCAGAAGAGCCGATGGTGAGAATGCGGTTGAGAATACTGGCCGGCAGCAGCGGGATCGCCGCCATGCCCGCCAGAACCAGAGCGGGCAGCACCTGCTTCTTCTGCACAAAGACGTAGACCGCC
Source organism: uncultured Oscillospiraceae bacterium (assembly GCA_947623875.1). Taxonomy (GTDB): domain Bacteria; phylum Bacillota; class Clostridia; order Oscillospirales; family Oscillospiraceae; genus Enterenecus. The sequence continues at coordinate 28,963 of CANQII010000011.1, read as the reverse complement.
GCTGTGAGGGCAAGGCCCATCCAGCTGGAGCGGGAGTAGGTCATGAGAAGGCCGGCAACAGGGAAGGCCAGTCCAAAATAGGCGTAATACCGCTTGTGCTTGTCTTGCAGGGTAAATGCCCAGGCGGAGCACACCGGCAGCAGCAGCACGATGATCTCGCCGTAGTTGTTGGGGTTCTCATAGAAGGAGTACACCCGGCCGGGCATATCCTTGTTCAGGGTGAGGTCTGTAAGGCTGGGATCTACGGGAACGCCCTGAATGCGCTGGACCACGGCGTAGATGCCGCCGATCACCAGGGCAACATACAGGAAGGCCAGGATGGTGCGCAGCTTTTTCTCTGTGTTGATCTCGGTGAACACCACGATGCAGAAAAGAAAGGCGGCGAGATAGAAGGTGAAGACACGGGCAGCTTCCCCTTTATCCCCGGCGCCAAACACCCCCAGCACTGAGGCCGCCATGAAAATCAGCAGCGGAATGCCGATCTGCTGGATCTTCAGCATGGGCTGACCCCGGTAGGCTGCAGAGAAGAACCGCACTGCCAGCAGGCAGAAGGCAAAGAGCAGGCCGAAGATGTTCCGCCAGAGGGTGCCTGGGATGATGAGCATCAGCAGGAACACCGCGCCGATAGCGTGCTCCGGTCCAACGCCGTCCAGCTTCTGCACCACCGCTCGGCCCAGGGACACAAAGGCCGAATCCTGGGCGAAGTCGATCAGCTTGGCGCCCACTGCGGAGAGAAACGCCAGAAATCGGTTCAGCAGGGAGACCACCAGGGAACGGTCCAGAAGGGATTCCTCCCCATAGTCTCGGGTGATCGCGGTGCCCAGGGCGCTGTTGAGATACGCCCGGCGGAGCACGCCGTACCCATTGCGGCAGATCCGATAGAAACTGCTCTCCTGGAACATCGTCCAGAACCACAGGACCAGGTGAAAGACTGCACTTTCCCGCACCAGTTCTTCCAGCCTGTCCAACTTTACCGGCAGGACATCCGAAATAAAACCGGTTATCATCGTCTATTCTCCTCGGGCATTAATCCATGTCCACATGGCCGTACTCCGGCAGTTCCATGTTGGCATACTCACTTTCCGAGAGCTTGGTAAAGTTGGCAACGGTCATATAGAACTTGCAGACGCCCACACGGAGCACGATGGAGTGGCCCAGAGAGAGCACCTGGTTGTCGTAGGTGGTGATGCCGTTTCCGTTGTCTCCGGCGTCCACGATGGTATACAGCGTGACAGAGTTCTGGTCGTCCCGGCTGGCCTGGACCATCTGGCCGGCATCGGTCATCTCCCAGAAGACAGAGGGCTGCAGCTTATAGTCCAGCAGAGCGCCCATATTCAGGCGAAGGGTGTCGTCCCGGATCTGAGCACCCACTTCCAGGTGATCCGTTACGAACTTGTATGAGTTATCGCAGTAGTACTCCACCACATAGGGCTCGTAGGTCAGAGGGATTTTCTCCTCGTCCTCGGTAGCGGGGGTGGCCACACGGCGGAACAGCAAAACTGCCGCCAGCACCACTACTACCAACACAAGGACATCGATGATGTTGAATTTCCACTTTTTCGCGTCCTTGCTCTTTGCTCCGGTATTGTTCTTGTTTGCCACAAAGTTCAACTCCTTATATTGATAGAGAGAATGGTTGTATCATTGATAGGCCGCCAGGGTGTCCTGGAAGGAGCGCTCCTCGGAGAAGACCCCTTTCGCCTTTTGGAGGGCCGTTTCGCCGAGACGCCGGCGCAGATCCGCATCTTCAAGCAGCCGCAGCATGGCATTGCTGTATGCCTCCACATCTCCGTATGCCGGGGTGAGACCCGCCTCCCCTTCCAGGTGTACCAGGGTGCGGTTTCCGCCCACATCTGTGGCGATCACTGGAAGGCCGCAGGCCATGCCCTCCAGAATGGCAAAGCTCATGGCCTCACTGCTGGAGCTGTTCAGGCAGATGTCTGAGGCGGCGAGAAGCTGGTTTCCGTCTGTCCGGAAGCCCGGAAGCACCACCGTATCCTGGAGGTTCAGCTTCTGCACCTGCCCACGGATCTCCTCCAGCAGATCTCCCGCTCCGGCGATGATCACATGGAAGGGCAGCTTGGTCTTCTCCTTCAGGCGAGCCACGCTGTTGCAGAGGAAGGGCAGTCCCTTCTCCTCGGAGAACCGGGCCAGGGAGATGAATACCGTCTCCTGGGGGCCGATGCCGAACTCCTGCAGGACCCCTCGGTTTCGGGGCGGCATGGCGTCTGCATCAATGCCGTTATACACCAGGGCGATCTTGTCTGCGGCCATGCCGTTGATCCGCATGGCGTCCGCGCTGGCCTCGCAGACCGCGATGAGCTTGTGATCTGCGGGGGTAAAGATCCGGTTGAAGACTTTCCACACAGAGGGCTGCTGGATGATGAGGTGGGCGGTGAAGACCACCTTGGCTTTGCAGCCGAAGAGCCGTTTTGCCAGGATGGCCACATAGTTCTCTCTGGGGTACTGGGCGTGAATCACATCGATCCCCTGCTCTGTACAGAGGGCCGCCAGCGCTTTCGCCGCAGAGAGGTCAAAGGGGGACTTCATGGTGAGCTGATAGATGGGAACCCCCATGGCACGGGCCTTGTCCACCAGCGGGCCGGACTCGTTGTAGCAGAGGGCACATGCACACTGTTTCGGGTGAAAGGCACGCAACAGTTTCTCCACGTACCGCTCCGATCCGCCGTCTCCGGCGTAGTTGATGAGGTACAAAACCTTCATGCGGAAGCATCATCCTCCTCTCTCTGTATGGGATGTGTTTTCAGGCTTGTCCATTTAGAACTGGTACAGACCTCAATTTTAACACCGGCCCCGACAAATTACAATCCTTTTCCAAGCATTCACTAAATTTTAACGAGACGGGTACTGGGTGAAGTGAGTCTTGCGGTAGTACGAGAGGCAGCGGAACTGCTGCACCAGATTTTTCTGCTCTGGGGTGAGTTCTGTAACCAGCTGCCCGTCTGCGTTGAAGCAGAAACCGGAGTTGTGAATCACCGGGAAGGTGTCCATGAAGGTGTCCGCGGTCTGCATATAGGCATCTCCCGTCCAGCCCAGCTGCTGGAAGAGCAGATTCATGAGGAAGCAGGGTGCCACTGCCGGACCCTCCCCCTGGAGGTTGGTACCCAGCACTTCCTTGGCGGCATCGTTGGCCCAGAAGAGATACCGGGTGGTCCAGTAGTTCATGAGGGCCTCCTCCGAGCCGCTGGTGAGATCAATGCCCAGCTCCTGATACACCGTATTGCCGTTGCCCATCCAGGGTTTGTGATCTCCAAAGATCACGAGGACAATGGGCTCCTCCCGCTCCCGGAAGGCATCTGCCAGGTCCGCGATGTGCTGAGCGGTGTCCTTTACAGACCCCAGATAGTTGGCCAGGATATACCGGGACTCGGTGGTGAGGTTCTCGTTGGCGATATAGTCCTCAATCTCGCCCCACCAACACTTATCTTTCTCGTATGGCCCATGTCCCTGGTATGATACAGAGAAGGAGAACAAAGGCGTATCGTCCGCCTCCAGCTGCTGGAAGATGGACTGCTCCAGCTCCGGGAAGAAGATGCTGTCCAGTGCCACGGTATCTCCGGTGAGGGCGCCGTAGTAGTTCTCCACATAGCGGTATGTGTCGATACCCAGATGGGGGTTGGTGTTGAGGCGGTTGTAGAACCACTCGTAGCAGGGGTGGTCTCCGGAGGTCTTGTACCCCTGGCTCTTCAGGTACCAGGGATAGGCGGCGCTATCCTGCCGGAAGGTGTAGTCTGAGGTGAGAAGACCGGTGAGGAAGGCCCGCTCGGTGTTCACGGTGCCGCCGGCAAAGATGTTGTCCACCAGGGTGCCGGAATATCCCTCCGCCTCCAGGGCGTGATAGGGCGCATACACATCCTGTTGGAACTCAATGGAGTCGTAGCCGGAGAAGTCCGCAAAGGCCTCCAGCATGATCCCCACGATGTTTACCTTCTTGTCCTCCGGGATGTCTGCGTCCTGGTGCTGGGCGATCAGGTTCTGGATGGCGGCCTCATCATAGCCGTCCGGCGGGTTGGGGAAGAGTTGGGCAGTGCTGTGGAGGAAGGGATAGAGGAAGCCTCGGGCCATATAGACCTGGGTCTCCGCCAGATAGTTCAGGTGCTCGTAGGCCGCATTGGCATCGTAGACAGCGGCGCTGGTGTACTTGGGCACCACGGCAATGGCGGCCGCCACAGAGAGCGCCGCCGGCACGAGACGCCAGGGCAGCTTGGGCTTGCCTTTCGCCAGTTTGGAGAGCAGCACCACCAGGACAACGCCAACCGCGATGGCGATCACCACCCGGAAAGCGGGATAGAGGTGATAGTTGTCCAGCATCTTCCCCGCCTCTTTGATCAGCAGCAGGTCGGAGGCCAGAATGGGGTCGTCCCGGAAGACCAGTTTAAAATAGTTGGCGATGGAGAGCCCCAGCACCGGCAGTGCGGTGATGAGGCAGGCCAGCCAGGCTCTGCCGAGAAGGCCGTAGAGGAGCAGGATCAGCAGCGCCGGCGGCAAGAGGTTCAGCAGCAGCACCATGGGGTGGTTGAAGTAGCTGGTAAATACCTCCAGATTCCGATCTCCGGTGGCCAGCACCAGGGAGAGAATGCCCAGCACACCAGCGGCCGCCAGAATCCAGAACAGGTTCCACGCCCAGAAGAGGACCTTTCGTCCCTTGCTGAGCTCTGCCTCCGGGCGTACCGCACAGAGAAAGGACTGCCGCAGCTTCTGCCAGCCCTGCCGGCAGCGGGCCACCGGGCCGTCTGCCAGGCGGGGCTGTCCGGGGACCAACATCACCAGGGCGTCTGCAGCCACATGGATCGGCGCTGCCAATACAACGTCCATGACCAGCAGCGCCAGCACTACCACAGGCATCAGGATAAACTGCTCTTTGAAAAAGGTGGTGGAGCCCACCAGCGCCGGATACACCAGGGAGTCCGGAATATAGGAAATCAGGAAGATAGGGAGGGCCATAGAGGCCAAAGTCCGCACAATCCGCAGCACCGGGTTGGGCAGCTTCTGTACCTGGACCAGAAAGGCGAAGAGGCAGAAGGAAGAGAGGGCTGTGAGGAGGTTGTCGTTGCCGAGCCCGCTGAAGGTGGTGCCGTGCTGCAGCCAGAATGCAATGCCTGCGGCGATGCCGGCAAATCCCACCCAGCCCAGTGCCAGGACCCATTGTTTCAGCTTTTCCCCGTGATCCCGGACCCAGCAGCCCATGAAGTAGTACGCAACGGGAAAGAGGTTAGGGAAGTAGTTGGGCAGGATGTGTCCCCAGTGGTCCAGGGTGGCGGCGGCAAACCCCAGCACCACAGCGGTGATCACGATGGCGTGGTGCTCCTGTTCACTCCCGTGATTCCAGGCCAGATTCAGGAAGGGCATCATCAGGAACAGCTGGAGGTACATCTCCACATACCAGCTGTATGGGGCCGCCGTAAAGGAGAGGATTCCCTGCACCAAAGGCAGCAGTTCTACGCTCTCCCCTGCCTGTGCTGCCTTGAAGCTGAAGCAGACGATGCTGGCGAGGAGATAGACGGCCAACATGGGAAGCGCCTTTCGGTACAGGGAGAGGCTCCACTTCCGCCGGCAGCAGAGGTAGCCGGAGAGCATCAGGAAGAGGGGCACGCAGCTCATCACCAGCATGCGCACCCAGGAGGCCGCCAGCATGCCGATGCCGTCCAGGAGGGTCTCGTAGAAGATGGTGTGCAGGAAGAAATGCAGCGACACCACGAATATCACCGCCACACATCGAACTAGATCCGGTCCCACCGCTCGGACAGTTTGCGGTTTCTCAGACATGCGTCCATCGCCCCTTATCCAGTATCCGGCGCCCTCGCCGGTTCAAATCCTATAGTGTATGCTGCCAGTGAACAAACTGCAAGATGGAGAAAATGAATTTTTGCTAAAACTGCCGTGGAAAAGGGCCTGTCTGCCCCGAGGCGGTGTTTTCCTCCCCTATGATTCCAGACCTTCCATCAGCGCATGGAAATGATCCACTCTGCTCTGCCAGAGGTCCTCATTCTCCCCTTCCGTGGGTGTGATGGTAAAGCTGTCTTGCAGCCAGACGGCCAGAGCGTGGGAGAACTTTTCTGCGCCGCGGCAGTTCAGGTGAAGTCCATCGTACCAGTCTGTGTCATGATCAATCCCGTAGGCATCCAGATCCTGGTTGAAATCGGAATATCGGGTGTTGGGAAAGCCTGCGGTGTCCTGCTGCAGCCGGTCCAGGTCTTCCGGACGCACGTAGTTATAGGAAGGGGCATTGAAGAGGAGCAGTTGAATGTCCTCCTTCTCGCACAGTGCCGCGATCTTCCGGAGGTACTCCAGACAGCGCTGGTACTCCCCCTCATCCGAGATGCTGCGGTACATTTTCGGCGCTTTCAGAACGGTGCTCTTCGTAAGCCAGGTGTACCCCGCCAGGGGATCGGTCTCAGGCGTAAGGCGGTCCTTCAGTTCCTGTACAGAGACATTCTGCCATCGGTCATGATAGGCCAGCACAGGAAGCAGCAGGTCCGGCCACAGTTCCACCTCCGCCCCGGTGAATGTAGCCATCAGGCGGTTCCATCCCCACGGCATATAGGCAATGTTGGATTTTGTGGAGTCCTCATATCGGTCGAAGAACATGCCTGCCACTTCAAAGCAGATCAGCTTAGGATGCTGGGTTCTCAGGGCCTCTCGAATATAGTAGTACGTGAAGGGCAAGGTCTGAGAAGGTCCGCTCATCAGGTATGCAGTGGTCCCTGTATCCTCCCACAGAATAGAGGGGATGATGTTGCAGTACACCCGGGAACTGCCGAAAAAGAGCACGTCGATGCTATTCTCCGGTTCCTGGAGATACATATCCCAGGTGCTTCCGTAGAAAGTACGCACCGGGATCAGCAGAGCACCTGCCGCACCAGCACAGAGGAGGAACAGGAGGACACCCGCCAGCGACGCCGCAATCCAGTGTTTCTTTTTCACAGCGCCACCTCCTCAGAACTTGAAATAGGCAAAGACAGAAGGGTCAAAACCGGGGCCGTATGCGCCAAACACAGCGATTGCTGTGAGGAGGACGGCCATTCCGATGCAGTATGCAAAGGGATGCTCCTCTATCGCCGGGAACTGCCGTCCTCTGGCCTTCCAGACATCCTCCCACACCACAGGGAGCAAGGAAAGGCTCAGCACCAGTATCTTTCGGCGGCCCAGGCCCAGATCCCAGACGCTCTGGGTACCGAAGCCGTCCCGCAAGATGAGGGCAATCCGTTTAAGAATGAACGTACCTGTGGCAGCATCCGGCGCCCGGAAATAGACGAAGCTCGCCGTGAGAAGCCCAAACACAAACAGCATCTGCCAGGCTGCCAGCAATGGGTGATTTTCAGGAATATGCAGTTTCTCCCGCATGCGCTTCCGCCAGGAACCTGTTTGGTTCCCCACCACCTGAAACGCGCCATTCAGCACACCCCAGATCAGGAAGGTGGCCGCCGCCCCATGCCAGAGGCCGCTCACCGCAAAGACGATCATCACATTGCAGCACCGGCGCCATGTCGGCACCCGGCTGCCGCCCAGAGGGAAATACAGGTACTCGGTGAACCAGTTGTTCAAGGACATATGCCAGCGCCGCCAGAGCTCCCGCACCGTGCGGGCGGCAAAGGGGGCGTTGAAGTTCTCCGGCAGCGTGAAGCCCAGCATCCAGGCGACACCGATGGCCATGTCGGAGTACGAGGCAAAGTCCAGATAGAGATACACAGTATACGCCACAGCCACAAGCACCCAGAGGCCGCCGGAGAACGCCGCCGGAGTGCCGTATGCCTTTTCGATGGGCACGGACAGGAGACTGGCCACAACCAGCTTCTTAAAGACACCCCAGACGAAGCGCAGGGCACCCTTTCGCATGGTACTCCATTTGGGCGTGTGACGCACCCGAAACTGGGGCAGCAGTTCCCGGCCCCTTGGGATGGGGCCGGACAGGATGGACGGGAAGAAGGAGAGCAGCAGAGCGTGGTCCAGGAAGGAGGTTGCCGCCTCTGTCTTTCCGCGATAGACGTCGATGAGATACCCCGCTGCGGCAAAGGTGTAGAAGGAGATGCCCACAGGGGCGGTGAGGCCCAGATGCAGTGCCGGGTCGAGCTTTCCCAGCAAAGAGATGCCGGACAGCAGGAAATCCGCATACTTCCAGAACCCCAGCTGCCCGAAGAGGTAGAGCAGCCCCAACACCAGCCACAGCTTTTTCCTTCCAGCACTTTTGCACCGGATGGCCCGGGCGGTGAAATGGGTCACGATAGTGCCAGCCAGCAGAAGGAGGCCGAACTTGGGGTCCCACCACATATAAAAGATATAGCTGGCGATGAGAAGCCACAGGCGCTGTCCTCGGTATGGGAGGAGATAGAACAGCAACAAGACCGCTGCAGCGAACAGCACGAACTGCATGGATGTGAACAGCATTTGTCTATTCCTCTCCTTTCTCGTCGGATGCATCCATTATACCCATTTTTCACAAGTTTACAATGCATAACAATCAGCGCAAATTGGACTTCCGCGATCCATTTTTGCTACATTATGCTGCAGACAAAGAGTGAAAAACCCGCAGAAAATCCTTACATAGGCCGTTTTCTGCGGGTTTGTCCGTTGCGATTCAATTTCCGGGATCAGCGGAGAATTCCAGCCGAATCTCTCCATCTTCCTGCTACACCTCCAGGCCAAATGCCTAGGTAAAGATGTCCAGAGAGACGCAGGTGGTGTAGTACCCCTGAGACTTCTCTCCCTCCATCTGGTGGGTGCCGGTGCCGTCTGTCCACTCCACACCAATCCTGTCCCCGCTGAGGACGCTGAAGACATAGGCCTGATCCTGCAGGCGGATGGTGTAGACGCTCCAATCGGAATTGATGGATTTCAGAGAACCGCCCATAGCATTGGCTACACCGGTGAGGGGCAGAAGCCAGCCGCTGCTGCCCTGAATCGCCGGGGATTCCGTCCGCACACCGCCGGCATAGACATTGGGCCGATCCTCCCGGTAGAAGTAGACTTGATAGCCCTCTGCATCTGCCCCTGTGGACTCCTTCCACTTGAGGTAGAAGTATCCGTCGTCATAGCGCTTGATATGGGTGCAGGAGCGGTCGTAATCGGTGTTGTAGTAGAGCACGCCGGTTTCTGCGGCCTCCGCCTCATAGCGCAGGTTCTCCTGCTCCACCTGGTAGTTGTGCCAGTATCCGGGGAGTTGCCTGCCGATGTTCGCAAAGGAGACAATGCTCAAGGCGATCACCACACCGCTGGGGATCGCCTTGCCGGGCAGTTTCTCCAGCAGCACAGTGCCTGCCCAGGAGAGGGCGGCCAGCATACAGAGACAAAGCGGCAGCATGGTCCGCTCGCCGGTGGTGTTGGTAACAAGGATGATGCCGGCGGATCCCAGACCGGCCAGCTGCAGAAATGCCGAGCGCACACCCCGCGGCCAGGATATAGAACCACCGGCTCTTTTTCCTCTGGATCAGGCATGAAGCACATAGAGCATTGCCACTCCGGCGGCTGCAGCCCCCATCTGTTCGGCAGTAGCACCGGAGCAGAAACAGAAGTCAGAAGCATCGCCTTGCTGGCAATCCCGATCTTCTCCCGCTGCATCACCCGGTACAGTAGAAATGTCTCCGCCGCCACCATGGCAGTGGGCAGAAAGTAGTTGCAGAAGGCGGCAATCCAGAGCACGCTATTTACCATGACAGTTCTGGGCAATAGAAGGATCCCCGCCAGCAGCGGCAGTTTCCAGCGTGCTTCGGCCTGCGCCTTGGTCTCATCATTCATTTCCGTTCATCGCCCGTGGCTTCGGACTCGATGCGGCCACCGACAAGACCTCATTGGCCATTCGAACTATCTGTTTCCCGAACAGCCCGAAATTCTGTCATACTGTAGCACATCGCCCCGGAAAGCGCAACCGTTTCCACCTGCCAGAAAGCCGAAAAAAGTGCCAGGAAGCTGCCCACTGCGGTTCAAGATAGACGCTTTCATGTCGCTTACCCAGAAACAATATGGACCCGCTCTGCTGCAATCTACCCAGAGAGGCAGGAATTGTCCTTCGTTTGCTTTCCCTACACAGACCGTTCACAGATGCTGGTATCCGCCCCAAATTCCCACCCAAACCGCCAATTATTTTCTCTTTCTTCCCCGTTGACACCCTTCTCCCCTTTGGTGTACACTGACACTGCATTAGAACGCCTTCGGCCCGTTTTGGTCCCCGAGACCACTGAGCCGATTCCGATAGATATCACCTTCTGGAAGGGGATGCTCATGGCAAAACCCAACAAAAACTCTTTTTTCGGCGGCGCTGCCATCCTGGCAGTTGCCATCGTAGCCGTCAAGATCCTTGGCGCCCTCTATAAAATCCCCCTGGGGTATCTGCTCACTGATGCCGCCTTTGCAGACTTCAACAACGCGTACTACATCTACGGCGTGATGCTGCTGATCTCCACCGGCGGCCTGCCCGCCACCGTGAGCAAGCTGGTGTCTGAGGCCAACGCCCTGGACCGGGGCAACCAGATTCAGAAGACCCTGCGGGTGGCCGTTGTGGCTTTCTCCGTCATCGGCCTGGTGTGCTCCGCCATCATGGTGTTGTTCCCGGCGCAGCTGGCAGACCTGATGAACAACACCCACAGCCGCTGGAGCATCATGGTCCTGGGACCGGCAGTGCTGTTTCTCTGTCCCCTGTCCGCCATGCGCGGGTACTTCCAGGGCCACGCCCAGATGGTGCCCACCGCCATCTCCCAGGTGATCGAGGCCGCCGGCAAGATGATCTTCGGTCTCACCCTGGCCTATATTCTCCTGCGCAACGGCGCGGACGAGTCTGTCTGCGCCGCCGGCGCCATCGCCGGTATCACCATCAGCAGCGTGATCTCCTGCCTCTTTGTGTTCTTCTGCTACCGCCGGCACCGGAGAAACGCCCCGCCGGCAGCAGACACCCCAGACAGCACCGGCGCCATTCTCAAGACCTTGCTGGTGATCGCCATTCCCATCACCCTCAGTTCTTCTGTGATGAGCGTGGCAGACCTCATCGACACCAGCCTGGTGCAAGGCCGTCTCCAGGAGGCAGCCGGCTACACCGAGGCCGCCACCCGCACCTTGAAGGGCGTCTACGACAAGGCCGTCACCATATACAATCTGCCCTCTCAGTTCATGCTGGCCCTCACCCTCAGTGTGATCCCCGCCGTCTCGGCGGCCCTGTCCCTCAAGGACTACAAACAGGGGGCCCAGGTGAGTGAGACCGCTCTTCGCACAACGGCCCTGCTCATCATCCCCGCAGGCGCCGGACTCTTCGTCCTGGGTGAGCCCATCATCCGCCTCCTGTACCCCACCACCGATGTGGAATTGGCCGGGTGGTGCCTCAGCGCACTGGCCTTCGGCGCGGTTTTTGTCTGTCTGATGCAGATCTCCCATTCCATCCTGCAGGCATACCACTTGATGACCATTCCTCTCATCACCACCATCATCGGGTGTGTACTGAAGTTCATCATCACCTACACGCTGGTAGCCATTCCGGACATCAACATCCGGGGCGCCGCATACAGCACCATCTGCTGCTTCGGTCTCGTCACCCTGCTGAACCTGCTCTATATCCGCTTCAAGCTGCCGGAGTCTCCCCGCTATTCCCGGGTATTCTTGAAGCCCCTGGGCTGCGCCATTGTGATGGGCATCGTAGTGTGGGGCGTCTATCACCTGGCAGAAATGGTGCTCCCCCATGTGGGGCCCTTCGGCAATGAGGCCGGCGCTCTCTCCGGCCTGGGCAATGCCGCAGCGGTGGGCGGTTCCATCCTGATCGGCGTAGTGGTGTACTTCGCCATGGTCCTTGTAACCCACGCCATCTCCAAGGAGGATCTCTCCCTGATGCCCAAGGGAGACAAGATCGCAAAGCTCCTGCACATTCGCTGATCTCCCCAATAAGTGCAAACCGCCTGCAGCCCGGCTGCAGGCGGTTTGTTGTATTCTGGGGTTGTCCAGTTTTTGCCCTACTCCTGCTGCTGGTCCAGCAGGCGCTGGAGCAGCGGCTCCACCTCGAACAGTTCCTCATTCTCCTGTAGATAGGTCTCAAACCGCTCCGCTGCGGCAGGCGGGACTGGCTGCCCATCCAGCAGACGCCGGGCATACCCCCGCAGGCCATGGACCGGACGAAACGGCACCGGATACGCCTCAAAAGGGAGAGCATCTGCGATCAGCTCCGCATCTTCATCCAGATCACTGGGGGAGCAGATTTCCCGAATAGGGGCAGGATTGCCCCGCATGGTGAAGCGATGAACATTGCGCACAGACAGAATGCAGAATCCCACCTCCTCCACGGATTCCGGCAGTTCCAGTTCTGTGATCTCGGTGTTCGTAAACGCGCCGTCCTCGATCCGCTTCAGGGAATCTGGAAGATTGATATGGGCGAGCTCTTCGCACTGGACAAAGGCGCCGTCTTGGATTTCCGAAAGCTGCTGAGACAGCTTGATGTCTGTGAGGTACGTGCAGTCTTCAAACGCACTTCTTCCGATCACCCGGACGGTATCCGGCATCACCACACCCGTAATTCTGCTGGTATGCAAGGCATACTGCCCAATGATCTCCACGCCGTCCGGCACATGCCAGGTGCCATCGGAGCAGGCGCTGTTGAGCAGTTCAGTCCCATCCTTAGAGAGGAGATTGCATCCCGCCCCTTTCAGTTCCGGATTGTCTTCTGCCACCTCGATCTGGAGGTCGTTGCCGCAATTGGTGAATACACCGGTCTCAACATATCGAACCGTGGACGGGATGTGTACCTTCTTGAGCTTGGAGCACTCGTAGAAGCAGTACATTCCGATGTTCTCCAGTCCCTCCGGGAGGATCACCTCTTCCAGATCACAGTCCCGAAACGCATATTGCCCCAAAGTCCTGAGAGTAGGCGGGAAATCGATCTTTTCCAGGGCAAAACAGCGGTAGAACGCAGCCTCATCGATCACCTGCACGCCGTTTCCCAGATGCACCTCTTTCAGACTCCTGCAAACCTGAAACGCCACTTTCCCGATCTTCTGCAGGCTGTCCGGCAGCGTCACCTTTTCCAATGCCCGGCATAACGCAAAGGCATTCGTCCCCACTCTGGTTACCCCCTCTGGGATCACCAGTTCTTTCATGGTTTCATTATCGGCGAAGGCTTTGTCGCAGATCTCCGTCACGCCGTCCGGAATCCGGACAATGGGATCTGAACCATGATAGGATCGCAGCCTGCCCCATCTGTCTATTTCAAAGTCCATGCTCTATCACTCTTTCTTCTGCCACCAGGACATCGCCTATTCCGGCTTGGGGAAACCGCTCATGCTGATACTGCAGCAGCGCCGCCGTTACGGCTGCATTGTTCAGCTCTGTTGCCTTCTGGACGGCCTCTTTCATGCTCTCCTCTGGCAGCACCTCCAGCGCCAAAGCGAGGGCAAAGATGTTCGGCTCATCCCAATGCTGCCGGTAGTGCTCCGCAAGATACGTCCGGAACCGCTCCATCGCCGTCTCCGGCACCGTTTCTCCCGCCAGATACCGGGCCGCGGCGCTGCGCAGCCCGTGGACTGCGGTAAACGGCTGGGGATAGTCCTCGATCTCCAGGGCGTCTGCGGTGAGCCTTGCGTCCGGCAGCAGATTATCTGGGCTGCAGACTGGCTCTATCTCGGCCCCGCTTCCAAGAATAGTAAGATGCCGCACATTGCATCCGGAGAGAATGCCTTTCCCGATCCGCTCCACACTCGCCGGGACCACAAGCTCTGTGATGCCTGTCAGCCAAAATGCCTCCGCATCGATGGATTGCAGGCCTTCTGGCAAGGTGATCTCTTGCAAATATGGGTTGAGGCTGAATGCCCTTGTCCCGATAGACCGCAATCCTGCCGGCAGGTTCACATGTGTCATATAGATCCACATTGCTGCTTCTTCCGCAATCTCCACAACACCAGCTGGAATGGTTACCGTATCCCGATGTGCCGTACAGCTGATCAGTTTCTGGCCATTCTCACCGAGCACGTATCCATCCAGATAGCTAAGCCAATGGTTTTCCGGCGGTAATTCCAAATTCATCTGTGCGCTGCACCCGCAGAATGCACCACCGCCGATCCCTGTCAGACGATCATGCACCGAAACACGCTGCAACTCGGGATTGTTGAAAAAACACGCTTTGCCAACAGAGAAAACATTGCTCAGGATATCCACTTCCCGCAGCCCGCAGCATGAAAAGGCACGTTCCCCCAAAACATATAGCTTATATGGCAGCTTGATCTCTTTCAATTTCTTACACTGGCAAAAGGCATAGTTTCCAATTACGTTGACATACTCTCCCATCCAGACTTCTTGCAGGTTCTCACAGAGTTCGAACGCACCTTCCCCTATCTTGTACAGGTAATCAGGGAGGATCACTTTTCTGAGGTTCTTGCAGCCATAGAAAGCGTAGCTCCCTATCTCGCAGATTGGATCGTCCATGTACACTTCCCGGATGGACAAATCCCCTCTGTACGCACCTGAAGGAATCCGCCCCATTTCTCCGGAGATGTACAGTTTCCCATCCGCCCCTCCTGCGTCCCAGATGTCTAAGCTCATGCTTTACACCTCCTGCAGGTCTGTCCCTGGGGAAACCGCTCGTGCTGATCCTGCAGCAGTGCCGCCGTTACAGCTGGATTGTTCAGCTCGGTCGCCCTCCGGATGGCCTCTTTCATGCTCTCCTTCGGCAGCACCTTCAGCGCCACAGTGAGGGCGAAGATGTTCGGCTCATCCCAATGCTGCCGATAGTGCTTTGCAAGATACGTCCGGAACCGCTCCATAACAGCCTCCGGCACTGTTTCTCCCGCCAGATACCGGGCCGCAGCACTGCGAAGCCCGTGCACTGCGGAAAACGGCTCTGGATAGTCCTCAATCTCCAAGCCATCTGCCGTGAGCATGGCATCCGGCTGCAGGTCTTCTGCATGGCAGACCCGCCCCACAGCAGTCTCACTGCCCCGAAGAACCAGATGCCGGACTTTGCAGCCCCGGAGCACATCGTCTCCCATCTGCTCCACACTCTCCGGGACCACCAGCTCCGTGATCTTGCTATTGGCAAAGGCATCCTCGCCAATGCTCTGCAGCCCCTCCGGCAAGGTGATGCTCGTGAGGCTGTTGGCGAAGATAAAGCCCCTCCTCCCGATCCGGCGCAAGCTGTCTGGCAGGCTTATGTGGGTAATACGGTTATCGCCCAGGGCCCGTTCTCTGATCTCTTCAACCCCGTCCGGGACAGATACCGCTCCGCTGGCTGCCGCACAGCCATACAGGATTCTGCCGTCTTTGCTCAGCAGCATGCCGTTCTCGGCGCGAAACCACGGGTTGTCCGGGTGCACTCGCAGGTCCAACTGATTACCGCAGCAGCCAAATGCGCCTGTGCCGATCTTCTGCACACCGGCAGGAATTGAGATGCTCTGCAATCCGGTACAGTCGGCGAAGCAATATTTCTCCAGTTCCAATACGCCCTCCGGCAGGACCACTTCCCGCAATCCGGAGCAATAGGAAAAGGCACAAGCCCCAATGCGGCGGACAGTATCCGGCAGGCGAATCTCCTTCAGCTTTTTACAGCTGAAAAAGGCACCGGCGCCGATGCTCCGGACCTTGTTTCCCAGCCGAACCTCCTCCAGGTTCCCACAGAACCCAAACAGGTCCATGCCGATCTCCTCAAGGCTGTCTGGCAGAAGCACCTTTTCCAGGTTCGTGCACTTAAAAAAGGCGCCGTTTTCCACCTTGCAGAAGCCGTCATCCACATAGATCGCTCGGATGGATTCATTTTCCCGGTATCGGTATTTGGGAATGCTGCCCATATCCGTTGAAACATGCAGCACTCCATTTCGTATTTCTCTGGGCTGGTAGTATTCCGTGTATCTGGCCATCAGGAATGGCTCCTTTCCTCTTGGCGGATCTGTTTCCGCCATTGTTCGTCCATCTGCTCCTGGGAGAACCGCTCGTGCTGGTACTGCAGCAGGGCAGCGCTTATGGCAGGATTCTGCATCTCCGCCGCCTTCTGAATCGCCACGTCCATTGCCGTCAGAGGGAGCAACTTCAGGGTTACAATCAGGGCAAAGATCTGCGGCTCCTCCCAGTTTTTCAGGTAGTTTCTTTTGAGATACCCTCGAAATCGCTTATGCACCGTCTCCGGCATCTCTTCCCCCGCCGCCCACCGGGCGGCATAGCTCCGAA
The DNA here is from genome assembly GCA_947623875.1 of uncultured Oscillospiraceae bacterium. GTDB lineage: Bacteria > Bacillota > Clostridia > Oscillospirales > Oscillospiraceae > Enterenecus. Next base: position 12,823 of record CANQII010000011.1, on the reverse strand, counting down.
GCCCGTGGATGGCACGGAACGGCGCGGGATAGTCCTTGATCTCCAGGCTATCTGCGGTGAGCATGGCATCTGGCTGCAGGTCCTTTTCCCCGCAGAAAGGTCCCATCTCAACCTTGCTCCCCAGGATGGAGACATGCCGCACTTTGCAGCCATTGAGGATGCCATCATCAATGTGCTCCACACGCTCTGGGATCACCAGCTCCGTGAGGCCGCTGGACGCGAAAGCATGTTCCCCGATCCAGCGCAGCCCCTCCGGCAGTTTAAGACTGTGCAGTTCTCTGCATCTGCTCAACGCCTCTTTCTCAATCCGCTGTAGCCCTGCAGGCAGTTCCAATTGCGTGAAAAAGCTCCCGGCAAGGCACGCTTCCCCCAGAACGGTGATGCCATCCCCAATTCGGACGGACTCCATCGCAGCGGGACAGCTATAGAGGATGCTTCCGTCCTTGCTCACCAAGTTTCCATCCTGTGCGCTGTACCCCGGGTTGTCCGGGGACACCTCCAGCTTCATCTGCGTGCCGCACCAGCCAAAGGGATTTGGGCCAATGGACGTCAAGCTGGCCGGAATGGACACACGGCGCATTCCATGACAGATAAAGAAGCACTCCTCGCCAACAGATACCACACCGTCCGGGATGTTCACCTCTCGCAAAGAGATGCAGCAAGAGAATGCAGTTGTCTCGATCTTCCGCAGTGTGGGAGGCAGCCGGATCTCCCGCAGAGCAAAGCAGGCGAAGAAGGCGCCATCGCCGATCTCCTCCAGATGGCTGCCCCATGAGACCTCCTTCAGTTTGCTGCAGTACGCAAAGGCCCAGTCCCCGATGTACTCCAGGCTGTCCGGCAAAACCGCCTTTCTGAGCTTCTCGCACTTTTTGAATGCCTCCTCCCCGATGCTCTCTACACCCTCCGGGAGATAGACCTCCTGGAGGGCTTTGTTCTCCGAAAAGGCTCCTGCGCGAATACGCCTCACCCCGGGCGGAACACACACAATTTCCTCCGTACCTCCGTACTTGTATAGGACATTGTCCTCAATCTGAAAGTCCATACTTCACAACCTCTCCTCATCTTTCGAAATCCGTCTTTGCCATACCTCATCCACCTGCCCCTGGGAAAACACCTCGTGCTGGTACTGCAGCAGTGCCGCCACCACCCCTGGGTTCTCCCGCTCTGCAGCCTTTCGAAGGGCACCTTCCATCCGCTCCATGGGGATCGCCTTCCAGTTCAAAACCAGCTGAAAGATCGCAGGCTCATCCAGGTGGCGGAGAAAGTGTCTCGTGAGGTAGCGCCGAAACGCCTCTTCCACCGCTGCTGGCATCTCCTCCCCGGCGGCATGCCGGACGGCAAAACTGCGAAGGCCGTGAATTGGCTGGAAGGGCTTTGGGTAGTCCTCGAACTTCCAGGCATCGGCGGTGAGCATGGCGTCCCCCTGCAGGTCTCCCTCGTTGCAGATGGTTTCCAGTTTGGTGTCCACGCCAAGGACTGTGAGGTGCCGCACCTTGCAGCCCTGGAGGATGCCGGGTCCGCACCGCTCCAAACCATCCGGCAGCACCAGCTCCGTGATCCCGGTATTGCTGAAGGCGTAGTTTCCAATGTCCCGCAGGCCGTTTGGCAGGGTGAGTTCCTGGATCCTGGCGCACCCGTTGAACGCCCCATTTCCGATGTGCTGCAGCGATGGGGGCAGCTGGATCGTCTTCAGACTGCTGCAGGCAAAGAAGGCGCCGTACGCGATCTCCTCCACATGGTTTCCCAGCGTCAGCTCCTCCAGATTCCTGCAGTACGAAAAGATCGCTTCCCCGATCTTGCAAAGGCTGTCCGGCAGCACCGCCTTTCGGAGGTTGAAACACTCCTTGAATGTGCTGTCCTCCACCTCTATGACACCCTCCGGGATATACACCTCCCGGAGGGTCTTGTTGTTCCGAAAGGCCCAGCAGGAAATTCTCTGCACACCGGCGGGGATGCGGACAATCTCCTCCATATCGGTACAGGACTGCAATGTATCGTTCTCGATGTGAAATGTCACGAAAACACCTGCTTCTCATTGGATTCTTCTAGTATAGAGTATTTGTTTTGTATGCTATCTGTGTCAGTCTCATGGTCTCTATTGCTGCATCTCATGCTGCAAAGTCAGAACAGCCGCCGTGAGGGTGGGATCGTTTTTCTCCATGGCGAGAGATAGGGCATCCTCGATCTGCTCCGGCGGGATCGCCTGGATGGACGCCATCAGGCAGAGCATCTCCGGATCGGTCCGGTACTGCCGGTACGCGCTGCAGAGATACTGCCGGAAGCGCCCTACCGCCGCAGGGGAGATGGCCTCTCCACTGCGCCAGCGTGCAGCGAATCCCAGAAGGCCGTTTTCTGGGGTGTATGGCTCCGGATACTCCCCAAACGGCAGGGCATCTGCCACCAATGCAACATCCTCTTGCAGGTCCCAAGCCGCACAGAGTTCCCCAGCAAATTGGGGCTTTCCCAGAATAGTGAGCCGCTGCAGTTTGCATCCATGCAACACCAGTGGATTTACGCACTCCAGGTTCTCCGGCAGCGTGAGTTCTGCGATCCCAGCGCTGTGGAAAACCTCGCTGTCTAGAAAGCGCACACTCTCCGGCAGCCGGATCTCCTTCGGGCTACTGCAGCCCCAAAAGGCACCGAACCCAATCTTCTCCAGGCCCTCATAGAGGGTGATCCCGGTGAGGTGTCTGCACTGGAGAAAGGCATATTCCCGGATCTCCCGTACGCTGGACGGCAAGGTGATGTGGGAGATCTTGCCGTTCCAGAAAGCAAATGGGCCGATCACCTCCACCGGATCCGGAACCATTACCGAGCCGGTGTCCTGCCGGCATCGAATCAGTTCTATCCCATCTTCCCGCAGCACGCAGTGGTTCACCACAATACGCCGGAGGCCGGTCTCCGAGACCGGGTTTTCCCGCACGTCCATCATGCAGCACCTCCTTATCGCAGACAGAACAGACAGTCTTCACTATTCGTATAATTAAGATGCTTATTTACGAATTGTTTTCATGGCGCAATAAGTATCTCCTTATTGTGTTTTATTCATTCTATCGCACTCTACCCTCTCGGCGAATCAGCTCCAGCACTCTCCTTGGGATGACCTCCCACTGATATGCCAGCAGCGCCGCTGTGATGGCAGGATCTCCGCTCTCCCCGGACTCCGGTCTCCGAGACTGGGTTTTCCCGCAAGTCTATCATGCAGCACCTCCATGTCACAGGCAGAGCAGACAGTCATCGCTATTCGTATAATTAATATACTTATTTACTAGCCGTTTTCATGACGCAATAAGTATCTCCTTATTGTGTTTTCACCCGTTCTATCGCACTCTGCCCTCTCGGCGAATCCGCTCCAGCACTCTCCTTGGGATGACCTCCCGCTGATACGCCAGCAGCGCCGCCGTGATGGCGGGATCCCCGCTCTCCATGGCGTCTGCGAGGGCGCTGTCTATCTCCTCCGCAGGGATCACCCGCATCTCGATGTTGAGCTGCAGCAGCTGGGGCTCTGTCCAGTGCTCCCGGTAGTGGGACTTCAGGTAGGAGCGAAACCGAACAGTGGTCTCCGGCGGCACATCCTCCAAAGCCAGCCACCGTCTGGCGAAGCTGCGGAGACCGTGGATCGGCCGATAGGGAGACGGATACACCTCGAACGCCAGGGCATCGGCGGTGATCTCCGCATCTGGCGCAGACAGATTGGCGCCGGTCTGCTCAATGAACTGCGGTTTTCCCAGGATCGTCAGTCTCCCCATGCGGCAGTGGTTCACGAACCGCAGTTGGAGGGCCTTCACACTCTGGGGAATCACCAGCTCCGTAAGGCCTGTATTACCAAAGGCGTAGCTTCCGATCTCCTCCAAACCCTCAGGCAGAGAGACAGACACCAGTTCCTTGCAGCCAAAGAAGGCGAACTGCTGGATCTGCCGCAGTCCCATCGGCAGGAGCACTTGCCGGACTGGGCACTGGGAGAACGCAGACTCTGCGATTACCTGTACCGTCTCCGGGACCTGCACAATGTCCTCCATCCTGGTACAGCTGTACAGCACCGTCCCGTCCGCGCTGAGCAGGAAGCCATCCGTCCAGACCTTGTTCTCGCGGTTCTCCTCCATCCCGGTTCCTCTCCCCCTCTCTCTATCCCGATACACCGCAGCACTCTATTTTCCAGTGTCCTTCCCCGTCTTTCCGTTCTGTATGGTCCGCTGATACTCCAAGAGCGCTGCCGCCTCACCGGCATCTCCCCGGGCTGCCGCCGCATCCAAGGCCGTCTGCACCTTCTCAGCGGGCAACAGCTGGTATTGCAGCATGCCATGCAGGCACACCGGGTCTGCCCAGAGCTCTGCGCAGTTGTGCTGGATATAAGTGCGAAACACACTGTCCATTAAGAAGGAGATGGTCTCCCCTCTCTGCAGCTGTCCAAAGTACCCACGCACCCAGCTGATCCTGCTGCCGATGGGCACTTCAGGCGGCCATTCGGCCTTGATCAGTGCAAATCCCGGCGGTTCCGGGTCTATCAGCGCACCCTGGAAGGCCGAAACGCTGCACAACACCGTCACACGCTGGATCGGGCAGCCCTGCAGTATCTTCTCCTCCACATCCTGAACCTTGTCCGGGATGGTGAGCTCCGTGATGGCGGTATCCCGAAAGGCCTCCTCCTCCAGGAATGCGAGGGTTTTCGGCAGCACAACCGTCTTCAAAGAAGAGCACCCGGCAAACGCCGCCTTCTCAATGCGGTGGAGCTCCTTCGGCAGCACCACTTCGGTGATATGGGTGCAGTTTGCAAAAGCGTACTTTCGGATGATCCGCACCCGATCTGGGATGCGCACGGTTCCCTCTACATCCCGATTGCACCAGAGCAGTGTACCCCTGTCCCGGCTCAGAATCAGGCCGCCCTGCACCTGCTTCAGTTCTCTGTTGCTGGCAGGCACCTCTATGGATACCTGCGGACAGCCCAGAAAGGCCTCGGCGTTGAAAAGAGAACCCATTTCAAGAGAGACATGCTGCAGCCCGCTGCAGTGGGCAAAGGCCTTCTCCTCCATCCATTTCAAACTGGCCGGCAAGACGATCTCGTGCAGCGAGGTACAGCCCTCAAAGGCAGAGTCCAGGATATGTCTCACGTTCGGAAGCGCAATCGCTTGCAGCTGATGGCACTGATAGAAGGCCCCTTCGCCAACCATCTCCAAATCTCCCCGCACCTCCACCTGCTTCAGCGAGACGCAGTTTTTGAAGCAACTGGCCGGCACATAGGAGATGTCATGAAGCACCGCTTTTTCCAGCCCGCTGCCCATAAAGGCCCCCACCCCTAACGCAGTATCCGCAGGGATACGGATCTCCCGCAGAGAGTTGCACTGATAGAAGGCATACTCTCCGATCTCCTGGATACCCTCCGGCAATGCAATCTCTTGTAATGCTGTACATCCCTCGAAGGCAGATTTCTCAATCCTCCGCAGGGAACTTGGCAAAACAACCCGTTTCAGCTTTGTGCAGCCCTGAAACACCTCGGCCTCCAGCACATCTATCTCTTCCGGGACCACCGCTTCCTCCAGGGCAGTGCAGTTGCGAAATTCCCGCTCTCCGGTGCTGGAGAACCCTTGGGCAAACACAGCACGGGTGAGCGATGTACAGTTTTCAAAGGTACCGCTTCCAGAGGACTGCAGGCCATCCGGGAAAGAGATCTCCTGCAGCGCGGAGCATCCCTGTACGATCCCTTCTCCCACATCCCGCAAAGACTGGGGCAGATGTATCTTCTCCAGCGCCGTGCAGTCCTGAAATGCCCTGTCCCATACTATCTCCAGGCCCTCAGGAAGATGGACAGCCGTCAGGGCAGCGCAGCCTCGGAACGTCTCCTCAGGGACCACCCGGATACCCTTGGGCAGCACCACCTCTCCAGACAGCCAGCTCGGCCGGTCCACCAAGACCCCGTTGAGCATTGGGTAGTCCCCCTGGCGCCGCAGCCAAGGCGTGCCTGCAAAGGCGTCCTTCCCCACATCCTGCAGCAGACATTCCCCAGAGATCTCCTCCAAGTGCACGCAGTCTGCAAACGCCCCAGCGCCGATCTTCTCCAGCCCCTCTGGGAGCCGGAGGCTGGAGAGCGCCTCCCATCCCCGGAATAGCCCTTTGGGAATCACCCGGATCGTCTCGGAGAGCACCAGCTCTCCCTGATCCAGCATTGGCCGCTCCAGCAGAACACCGTTAAGGGTTGGAGATTCCCCTTGAGAGAGCAGCCAGGGTGTGCCTGCAAAAGCGTTCTCTCCCACATCCTCCAGCGCACACGATTTCTCCACCTCGATCTTCTCCAGATGGATACAGCCGGCAAAGGCACCTGCCCCGATGGTCTCCAGGGATTCCGGCAGCACCAGCCTGCGGATGCTCTTTCTGTCTCGGAACACGCCTTCGGCAATCTCCACAACATCGTCTGGGATCCTTACCTCTGCATAGCCGCCCCGGTAGGCTGTGAGCACGCCATCGTCAGTCCGTGTAAACGCGTAGCGCGGTGCAGTCTTGCTCATAGGCTGGTATCTCCTCTCCCTACGGTCCTTTCAAGTGCCGCCCTTCTGTCCAGAGCGTGTCCCTCTCTTTCGCTTTTGGGTATTTCGCTGATACTCCAAGATGGCTGCCGCCTCATAGGCATTTCCTCGAACCGCAGTGGCGTCCAATGCAGACTGCACCATTCCGGCTGGCAGCAGCTGGTATTGCAACATCCCGCGAAGACAGATTGGGTCCGCCCAGAGGTCCTTGCAATGCCGTCTGATATAGTCGCTGAACCTGCGGTCTGGAAGGCGTTCCCCTCTCTGCAGCTGTCCGAAGTAGCCCCGCACCCAACTCACTTTGCTCGCCGGCAGGTTTTTTGGTGAGAACTGCGCCGTTATAAGCTCCATATTCGGCGGCTCAGGATCCAGCAATCCCCCCTGAAATGCTACGGTAGCGCTCAAAACCGTCACTCTCTGGATCGGGCATCCCTGCACGATCTTCTCTCCCACTTCCTGTACTTTGTCCGGGATTGTGAGCTCTGTCAGGGCAGTTTGCTCAAACGCACTTTTTCCAATGGTTTTGAGACTCTCCGGAAGTGTTGCCATGCGCAGCGCAGAACACCCTGAAAAGGCCTGTTCCCCAATGGACTGAACATGATTTGGGATCTGTACCTTCGCCAACCGTTTGCAATAGGCAAACCCATACTTCGAAATGCTCCTTAAACTCTCCGGCAGCACCACCTGAGTGATCTTTGCACAGCCCCAAAAGGCATACTCCCCGATGACCGTCACCCCATCCGGGATACGCACCACTCCCTCGGCGACTCTGTCGCACCAGACGAGGGTCTCTCCGTCCCGGCTCAGTACCAGACCATCCCCCACGGGCTGCAGTTGCCTGTGACCCTTCGGCACCTCAACGGTTGCCGCCAGGCATCCCAAGTAGTGCTCCGCCGCGAAACTGGAATCACACCGCAAAAGGATGCGCTGCAACCCTGTGCAGTTAATGAATGCACGATCCCCGATGGATCTCAAACCGCCGGGTATGGTCACCTTCTGCAGGGATTCGCAGCGTCCAAAAGCCATTGTTCCCAGTTCTCTCAGGCTGCTGGGAATACGCAGCTGAACGGAGGAGCAGAAACCGAACGCCATATCGCCAATAAACTCCACCTGATTCGGAATGTTAATCTGCTGCAACTGTATGCACTCGAGGAAAGCCCCTTCTTCCATTCTCTTCATGTCACCCGTGATTTCTACCTTCTTGAGCGATGCACAATGTTTGAAGCAGTATTTTGGGATGGTGGAAATACGATCCAGCTTCACTGTTTCCAGCCCGCTGTTAGCGAACGCACCTTCTCCCAGAACTGTGCGGTATGGCACTCTGATATACCGCAAGGAGGAACACTCGGCAAAAGCACACGATTTGATCGACTCGAGCATATCCGGCAGTTTAATCTTCTCCAGAGCCGCACAACGGAAAAAGACCCTTTCGTCGATCTCCTGCAGCGTGTCCGGCAAGGTAACCTTTCTCAGCTTTGTGCAGCCAGAGAAGGCATCGTTGTAAAGGGTTGTAACGCCATACGGGATCACTACTTCCTCCAGTGACGTGCAGTTCCGAAAGGAAAAGGAGCCCAGACCTATGATGAATTGGGACAGCTTTACTCGAGTCAGTGCCGTACAGTCCTGAAATGCGCCATACCCCACGATCGAAACCCTTTGAAGAGAGATCTCCTGCAATGCGCTGCAGCCTTGAAAGGCATTCGGGTGGATTTGATTCAGGGATCGCGGGAAATCAATGTGCTCCAACCCAATGCATCTGCAAAACGCATTGTCCTCAACCGCTTCCAAACCCTCTGGGACCTGAACCCGCTTCAGATTCACGCAGTCCGCAAACGCCTCTGCGCCGATCTTCTCCAAGCCCTCTGGCAAGGAGATACCCGTTATCCCGGTACAGCCGCAAAACATCCCCTTGGGAATCACGCGTACTCCCTTGGGAAGTGCCAATTCTCCAGACAGCCAGCCCGGACGTCCCGCCAGGACGCCGTTGATCATCGGGTAGTCGCCCTGGCGCAGCAGCCAGGGCGTACCTGCAAAGGCGCCCTCCCCAATCTCATTCAGGGTGCAGCCCCCAACCACCTCTTCCAGGTGAATGCAGCCGGCAAAGGCTTCGACACCGATGGTTTTCAGGGATTTTGGCAGTACCAGCCTGCGGATGCTCTTTCGGTCTCGAAACACGCCTGCTGCGATCTCCACAACTTCATCCGGGATTTTCACCTCTGCATAGCTACCGTGATAGTCTGTGAGCACATCATCGTCTGTACAGGTGAACCGCGGTGCAGTCTTGCTCATATGCCGATGCCTCCTCTCCCTATAGTCCTTCCAATTGCCGCCCTACTGTCCAGAGCGCTTCCCCCTCTTTTGTTTCTGTATGGTCCGCTGATACTCCAAAATTGCCGCCGCCTCATAGGCATTTTCCCGGTCCACAGCGGCATCCAAAGCCTCCTGCACCTTCCCAGGGGGCAGCAGCCGGTACTGCAGCATCCCCCGGAGACAGATCGGGTCCGCCCACAGGTCCTTGCAATGCCCTCTGATATAGTCGCGGAACGTGCGGTCTGGAAGGCGCTCCCCTCTCTGCAGCTGCCCGAAGTAGCCCCGCACCCAGCTCACCGCACTGGCCGGCAGCTTTTCGGGTGAAAACTGTGCTGTGACCAGCTCCATGTCCGGCGGCTCCGGGTCCAACAGCACGCCTTGGAACGCCGCAGGATCGCCAAGTATTGTCACCCGCCGGATGGGGCAGTCCTGCAGGATCTTCTCCCCCACCGCCTGCACCCCAGCCGGGATGGTGAGTTCTGTGAGGGCGGTGTCGGAAAAGGCGTCCCTTTCCAGAGACCGCAGTGCACGGGGCAGGGCTATGCTCTGCAGCAAAGAGCACCCAGAAAAAGCGCCGTGCATGATGGTGTGCACCCCATTGGGGATCTGCACAGTCTGCAGCTGCCGCATGAACGCAAAGCCAAGACTGCCAATGCACTGAATGCTCTCTGGCAGGATCACCTGGGTGATGGCGCAGTCTACCAGCGCAAAATCGCCGATCTTCTCCACCCCATCCGGAATCCGGAGTGTTCCCTCGATTTCCTTGCTGCACCACAGCAGTTCCTTCCCATCCCGGGTGAGCAGCATCCCGTCCTGTACCGGCCGCAGCCGGCTGTGATCCGGCGGCACCTCGATGGAGAGGTCTTTTGCACCAAAGACAAACGCCTGCGCACGGATCGGGGCATCCCGCTTCAGCACTACCCGCCGCAGCTCCGGACAGTTGACAAATGCAGATGTTCCAAACGATTTCAGCGAGGAGGGGATCGAAACCTCCTGCAAAGCGTGGCAACCGGAAAACGCAAAATCCCCCAGATCCTCCAGTTTTCCAGGCAGCTTCACCTGACGCAACCCGCAGGACGAAAAGGCAAATTTCCCAATGGAGCGCACCTCGTCCGGAATGCTGATTTGCTGCAGCTGTTCACATTCGCAAAAGGCGAGGTCCTCGATATCCTTCACTGCACCGGCGAACTCCACTGTTTGCAGGGATTTGCAGCTGTAAAAGCACTCTGCCGGAATGGATTCCACATCTCCCAGCCGCACCGCCTCCAAGCCGCTCTCGCTGAATGCCCCTCTTTTCAGCGTCGTACAGGCCGGGAGGCGGACAAACCGCAGGGAGGCACACCTGGCAAACCCACGGAATCGGATTGTCTCCAGCCGCTCCGGCAGTAGAATGTCCTCCAAAGCCGTACAGCCGTAGAATGCCTCATTGCCGATTCTCTGCAGCGCGTCCGGCAGCACCACCCGTCTCAGCTTGGTGCAGCCGTAGAAGGTATCATTTGGCAGCCATGTACAGCCCTCCGGGATCACGATCTCTTCCAGGGACGTGCAGTTGTAAAAGGATGATGGCCCCAAAGTCTGGACAGACGGGGGCAGATCCGCCCGGGCCAGCGCCGTACAGTTCTGAAAGGCGCCATATCCCACATAGCGCAGTTCTCCCAGCAGAGAGACCTTCTGCAGTGCGGTGCAGCCTTGAAAAGCATAGCGTTGGATCCGTTCCAAAGACCGTGGGAAATGGATCTGCTCCAACCCGGTACATCCGCAAAACGCATCTTCTTCTATCTCCCTCAGTCCCTCCGGCAGAGAGACACTGGTGATCCCGTAACAGCTGCGAAACATCCCCGTAGGAATCACTTGCACGCCTGCGGGAACCGCCAGTGCTCCGGAGAGCCAGCCCGGACGTCCCACCAGGACATTGTTGATCATGGGGAAGTCTCCCTGCCGCAGCAGCCAGGGTGTGCCCACAAAGGCGCCGGCTCCCACTTTTCTGAGGGAACACGCCCCAGCCACCTCCTCCAGATGGGTGCAGCCGGCAAAGGCGTTACCGCCGATGGTCCTCAGCGATCTCGGCAGTACCAGCCTGCGGATACTCTCCTGGCCAGAAAACACACCCGCAGCAATCTCCGAGACGCCGTCTGGGATCTCCACCACTTCAAAACTGCCGGAGAACCCCTGGAGCGTTCCATACTCTCCCACGGTAAAGGCGCTGGCAGGCGCGGTCTTTTGCTTGCTCATCCATCGATACCTCCTCTCTTTCGCCTCTGCATACGCCGCTGGTACTCCAGAAGCGCTGCTGCCTCATAGGCATTTCCCTGGGCCGCTGCGGCATCCAAGGCCTCCTGCACCTTCCCAGGGGGCAGCAGCCGGTACTGCAGCATCCCCCGGAGACAGATCGGGTCCGCCCACAGGTCCTTGCAATGCTGTCTGATGTAGGCGCTGAACCTGCGGTCTGGAACGCGCTCCCCTCTCTGCAGCTGTCCGAAGTAGCCCCGCACCCAGCTCACCGCGCTGGCCGGCAGCTTTTCGGGTGAGAACTGCGCCGTGACCAGCTCCATGTCCGGCGGCTCCGGGTCCAGCAGCACGCCCTGGAACGCCGCAGCATCACCAAGGATTGTCACCCGCCGGATGGGACAGTTCTGCAGGATCTTCTCCCCCACGGTCTGCACCCCAGCCGGGATGGTGAGCTCCGTGAGCGCGGTACCCAGAAAGGCCTGCTCTCCTATGGTTTTGAGCCCCATCGGCAGGGTGATCGCCTGCAGTGCGCTGCAGCTGAGGAACGCCGAAGTTTCAAGGACCTGCACGCTGTCCGGCAGTTTCACGTCCTGCAGCTGCGGGCAGCGGCAGAAAGCAAGCTCCGAAATGCGGTTCAAGCTTTCCGGCAGCACCACCCGGGTGATCTTTTCGCAGCCGTCAAAGGCTCTGTCTCCGATCTCCGCCACCTCATCCGGGACGCGCACCGCGCCTGATGAGAGTCTGTCGCACCAGAGCAGCTTCTTCCCGTCTCGGCTGAGCAGCAGGCCCTCCTGGGTCTTCCGCAGCCTGGCGTGATTCTCCGGCACCACAACCGCTGCCGCAGGGCACCCGGCAAAGGGCTCCGCTTCAAAGGGGGCATTCCGCTTTAAAACGATGCGCTGCAGTCCGGAGCAAAAGCAGAAGGCATGCCTCCCAATGGACTGCAAGCCGCTGGGAATGGTCACCGTCTCCAGGGACACACAGTCTCCAAAAGCCATACTGCCAATGGAGCGCAGGTCTTCCGGAAGGTGGATTTGCTGCAGCTGTTCGCAGTCCATAAAGGCGGCCTGTTCAATCTTCTCTATCCTACCATGGATCTCCACCGTCTTCAGGGATTTGCAGCAGGCAAAGCAGAAGGTTGGAATGGATTGCACCCGCTTCAGCTTCACCGTTTCCAGGCCGCTCCCGCTGAATGCCCCCTCTCCCAGCGCAGCATGAGCCGGCACGGAGATAGACCGCAGGGCGGTACATCCGGCAAACGCATAGGGCTGAATCTTCTGGAGATGCTCCGGCAGGTTGATCTCCTCCAACGCCGTACAGCCGTGGAAGGCTCTTTCCCCGATCTCCCGCAGGGACCTCGGCAGCACCACCCGTCTCAGCCCGGTACAGCCGTAGAAGGTGTCATTCAGCAGCCGAGTATAGCCCTCCGGGATCACCACCTCTTCCAGCGCCGTGCAGTTTTGAAAGGCAAAAGAGCCCAGGCCTATGGTGTATGGGGACAGTTCCACCCGGGCCAGGGCTGTGCAGTCCTGAAAGGCGCCGTACCCCACGGTGAACAGTTCTTCCGGCAGAGCCAACTCCTGCAATGCGGTGCAGCCCTGAAAGGCATTCGGGCAGATTTGATCCAGGGATCGCGGGAAGGCAATGTGCTCCAACCTGGTACAGCCGCGAAACGCACTGTCTCCAATGGACCGCAGCCCCTCTGGAAGCCGCACCTGCTCCAGGTTCACACAGTCCGCAAACGCCTCAGCGCCGATCTTCTCCAG
>CANQII010000010.1 GCA_947623875.1 uncultured Oscillospiraceae bacterium | reverse complement strand
ACAGGAGGTGGGCGGTAATCTTCCAGACCAGCACCGCCGTAAATCCAACGGCCCACACCGGCACGACAATCTGTATCAGGCCCCGAGGCAGCGGAATGGTGAAGTACGGCAATTGGCAATTCCTCGCGGGAAAAATGAGGTAGTACAGAGAGTTGGGAATCACCCAGAGCAGCACACAGGTGTTGGCGCTGAACCTGCGGCGGACCAACGGCAGAAAGAGCATCAGGAGAGCGAAGTAGATCGCCATCTGCAGATAGACCGTGATGTAGGCGGCAAAGAGCTGATACGAAGCCTCCTGGGGGCCATACAACAGGAGATACAGCACTGCAAAAGTGAAAAAGCCAACCGGCAGGAGGAGGCTTGCAAAACAGGGGACATACCGCACACCGCGCTCCGGCAGTTCCGGCTGTGCCTCCAGCTTTGCAGCCTCCCGCAGATGCCAGCAGCTGTACCAGGTCCAGGCGAGTGCCAAGGAGCCCTGCAGCAGTATAAACAATGCATTCACAGCTTTCCCTCCTTCAGCAGTTCCCGCAGCTCGTCGATCTCCTGCCGGGTAAGGCCGCTGCCGCAGAGGGCAGAGGCCAGATCGGAGATGCTGCCGCCGCAGAGCCGGGTGAGGAAGCGGTGGCCCTGATCTGCCAGGTAGTCCTCCCGGGCAATCAGGGGGATGTACTGAGACCGGCGGCCCGCCTTCTCGATTCGGACAAAGCCCCGCTCAGACAGTCTCGTGATAAGGGTGAGCAGGGTGGTCTGGGCCATGGGGTGGCTCTCCTGCAGCTGTGCCTCGATCTCCGCCCGGGAGACCGGCGGGGTACAGGCCCAGATCGCCTGCATCACCTCCAGCTCCGTGTCCGGCAATTTCTGCATCTTGTCTCGCATGGTACTCACTCCTTTCGTTCTACAATTGTAGAGGCAGCTATATTCTACATCTGTAGAGTAAGGCTGTCAAGGGGGAGGAGAGAATTTTCAGGAGGAAATATGAGGCTGCATCGGAGAGACGGCCGGCAGCGCTGTATGGGAGGAGGTCTGTAACAAGGCAGAAGGAATGGATTTCGAAAATGTAGCGGTCCTAACGGCATACCGCTCAGCAGGTGCACTGTGCTGCACACCTTCCGGAGCAAGAGTCCTTCCAGACAGGATCTCGTGTATGCCCACGCCCTTTCTAACTTTTCTCCCGGTTTTTGCCCCTTTCTTGTCCATTTTTCTCCTTGACAGCCCCCTTTTCCTGTACTAGAATACCCGGGAAAGCGCAGACAGGGAACAGTACCATGCGGAGACTGGCGCAGAGAGGGGACGGCCGGTGAAAGTCCTCCCAGCACCGCATCGGGAAGGCACCCCAGAGCGCAGGGAGGCAATGCCCTGCCGGTACCCGCCGTTATCGGGCTAGAGTGTCCCCTTCGGGGGAAATTCAGGTGGAACCGCGGACATATCTGTTCGCCCTGAGACCCTGGCGGTCTCAGGGCTTTTTTGGACCCTGCGCCGCCCAGCTGCACCGCCCGCACGGTGCAGACTTCTGAAAAAAGGAGCAGAAACCCCATGAAAAACACCGATAAGACCATGGAACAGATCGTAAACCTCTGCAAAGGCCGGGGCTTCATCTTTGCCGGCAGCGAGATCTACGGGGGCCTGGCCAACACCTGGGACTACGGCCCGCTGGGTGTGGAGCTGAAGAACAACGTGAAGAAGGCCTGGTGGAAGAAGTTCGTCCAGGAGAACCCCTATAACGTGGGTCTGGACGCCGCCATCCTGATGAACCCCCAGGTGTGGGTGGCATCCGGCCACGTAGGCGGCTTCTCCGATCCCCTGATGGACTGCAAGGAGTGCCACGAGCGCTTCCGGGCAGACAAGGTCATCGAGGACTGGTGCCATGACAACGCCTTCGACCTTGGCCGCAGCGTAGACGGCATGAGCCAGGCGGAGATGAAGGCCTTCATCGAAGAGCACAACATCCCCTGCCCCACCTGCGGCAAGCACAACTGGACGGACATCCGCCAGTTCAACCTGATGTTCAAGACCTTCCAGGGGGTAACCGAGGATGCCAAGAACACCGTGTATCTCCGCCCCGAGACCGCCCAGGGCATCTTCGTGAACTTCCAGAATGTCCAGCGCACCACCCGGCGCAAGCTGCCCTTCGGCGTCTGCCAGATCGGCAAGTCCTTCCGCAACGAGATCACCCCGGGCAACTTCACCTTCCGCACCCGGGAGTTCGAGCAGATGGAGCTGGAGTTCTTCTGCACCCCCGGCACCGAGCTGGAGTGGTTCGCGTACTGGAAAGACTTCTGCCACCAGTGGCTTCTCCATCTCGGCATGAAGGACGAGAACCTCCGCCTCCGGGATCACGACCCCGAGGAGCTCTCCCACTACTCCAACGCCACCACGGACTTCGAGTTCGTCTTCCCCTTCGGCTGGGGCGAGCTCTGGGGCGTGGCCAGCCGCACCAACTTCGACCTCACCGCCCACCAGAACACCTCCGGCAAGGATCAGACCTATTTCGACCAGGAGCGCAACGAGCACTACATCCCGTACGTGATCGAGCCGTCCCTGGGCGCAGACCGTGTCACCCTGGCCTTCCTGGTAGACGCCTACGATGAAGAGGTTGTAGACCCCGTGAAGAACGATGTCCGAACCGTCCTCCGTCTCCACCCGGCACTGGCCCCCTATAAGTGCGCCGTGCTGCCCCTCAGCAAGAAGCTCAGCGGCAAGGCCCGGGAGATCCAGACCATGCTGTCCAAGTACTTCATGGTGGACTTCGATGACGCCGGCTCCATCGGCAAGCGCTATCGCCGCCAGGACGAGATCGGCACCCCGTACTGCGTCACCGTGGATTTCGACACCGTGGGCGATGCGGAGAAGGCCGTGTGCCCATCGCCCAGCTGCGCTCCTGGCTGGAAGAGAAGATGGACTTCTGATTCCGCCACCAAAATAACACCTCAGGACAACACATGCCCGGTGCCGCACGGCACCGGGCATGTTTCATCTTGCTGCAGTGAAGTTGTTCGGGCTGGCTCAGGCCTCGGGTGCAGGAGCCGCTGCCGGGGCCAGCTCGCCCTCCATATAGGCGATCATGGACCGGGCGGCCCGCTTGGCCTCCTCCACCGCGTGGACCACGGTCTTGGCGCCGGTTACCACGTCGCCGGCGGCGAAGACGCCGGCCCGGGTGGTCTGAAGGTTCTCGTCCACTACCAAGAGGCCCTTCTCCGTGGCGGTGAGCCCGTGGGTGGTGTGCAGCAGCTTGTCCTTGGGACCCTGGCTGATGCAGATGATGGTGGAGTCTGCGTGGATCTGCTCCTCCTCCCCGGTGGCCCCGTATGCCACGCCGTTCTCGTCCTGGAGGGCAGTGCGGAGCACCGGTCCCTCCGGGGTGATCCGATCGATGATCTTGCCGAACACCATGTCCACCCCGTCCATTTGGGCGTACGCCAGCTCGTGGGAGCTGGCCGCCGGGGTGGCGTCCCGGCTGTACATGGTGACCTGCAGCGCCCCATAGCGGAGCACCGTCCGGGCCACGTCTACCGCCACGTTGCCCATGCCGATCACCGCCACGGTCTCCCCCACATCGTGGGCGCCGGGATTGGATAGGTAGTCTATGCCGAAGTGGACGTTGCCCAGGCTCTCGCCGTGGATCCCCAGGGTCTTGGGGCGCCACACGCCGGTGCCGATGAAGACGCTGGCATAGCCGTCCCGAAAGAGCTCCTCGATGGTGAGGGCCCCGCCGATGGTGGTGTCCGGCCGGACCTGGATGCCCATCTTCAGCATCTTTTTCTTATAGCGGGTGAGCACCGTCTTGGAGAGGCGGAACTCAGGGATGCCGTACTGCATCACGCCGCCGATCTTGTCCTTGGCCTCGAAGATGGTGACGTTGTATCCCGCCTTGGCAAGGCAGATGGCGACTGTCATGCCGGCGGGACCGCCTCCGATCACCGCAGCCCGCTTTCCCTTGGTGAGGTTCTTGGTCACCTTCATGCGGTCCAGGTAGGCATCCGAGACGAACTTCTCGATCTCCGGGAAGTTCACCGGACTGCCCTTGCGGCCCAGCACGCAGTGGCCCATGCACTGCTGCTCGTGGTTGCAGACGGTGGCGCAGATGAGGGACATGGGATTGTTCTCGAAGAGCATCTCCCCGGCCTCCATCAGCTTGTGCTCCTTAAAGAGTTGGATCACATTGGGGATCGGCGTATGGATGGGGCAGCCCTCCCGGCACATAGGCTTCTTGCAGTTCAGGCACCGCTGTGCCTCGCTCTGGATAAATACAGCCATGGTTCCATCCTCCTCGTTGGTTTGGGCGGACATTCAGACCAGTCTCGTCTGTCCCCGATTGTACCATATCCCGCCATTCCGTACAAGGATTTCCGCCTTTCTTCACCAGATCTGTCTCTTTTTCCTCTTCTCTGTCCATACGGCTCCCGGCATGTGCGCATTCGCAATCTCCCACGCCGCGCCCGCAATTTCCAAAATATTCAATTTTCACCCCCTTTACAAACCTCTCCGTTTCTGCTAAAATCGTTCCCGGAAAAGAGCTTTTGCGATGATAACCGTCTTCGCAGAGGCTCTTTTCTCGTCTAAAGGGGGTTTTTCTATGCGCAAAAGTAAGTTCCCATGGAAGCAGGCACTGTGGTCCTTTGGGGTAGAGGTGGCGGGCAGTGTGCTGGTGGCCATCGGCCTCAACAACTTTGCCATCGCGGCCCAGCTGCCGCTCACAGGGTTCTCCGGCGTGGCCTTTCTCATGAACTACTTCCTCCATATCCCCGTGGGCTGGAGCATCATCCTTCTGAACATCCCGGTGTCTCTGCTCTGTTTCCGGGTACTAGGCAGGGGCTTTTTCCTCCGGTCCATCCGCTGCACCATTATCAGCTCCCTGATGATAGACTACCTGGCGCCCCTGCTGCCCTCGTACACCGGGGATCGGATGCTGGCGGCCATCACCACCGGGGTGATCTGCGGCCTGGGATACGGTATGATCTACACCCAGAACACCTCCACCGGCGGCACGGACTTCATCACCATGACCATCAAGGCCAAGCGCCCCCATCTGCCGGTGGGCAAGATCAGCCTCTCCATGGACGTGATGGTGATTCTCCTGGAGAGCATCGTGCTGCAGGACGCAGACGGCCTGATCTACGGCCTTCTCTGCAGTTTCCTCCTCTCCACGGTGGTGGACCAGACCATCTTCGGCGTGAACTCCGGCAAACTGGCCCTGGTGGTTACCGAGCACGGGGAGATGATCGCAGACCTCATAGACGACACCGTACAGCGGGGCAGTACCATTCTCACCGGCCGAGGCGGATACCAGAAGACAGACAAACATGTGGTGATGTGCGCCTGCAACACGAAGCAGATGGTGGAACTGCGGCGTGCGGTGCGCCAGGCGGATCCCGAGGCCTTCACCATTATCCTGGACTCCAACGAGGTCCACGGCACCGGCTTCCGGACCGTACAGTTTGGGGATAATCCGGACGGACTGCCCAAGGCACCAGACAGCACAGTATAGTCCATCCAAAAGTTTCGTATTGTGCACAATCACATTTGTCTTGCAATTGTAATACAATCGGCGACATCTGCGCAATGCGGCAGATGTCGTCGATTTTTCTTGACACTTCCTCTTTTCTGGTTTATAATATTATTCAAAACGCATTAAACAAAAATCATGCTGCAGGAGGTGCCCCATGCCGTATTGCAAAAGACATCTGGAGTCCGTGATCTTAAGAGACAGCCAAACCTTCTCCGCCATTCTGGTCTCCGGACCGCCCCAGGCAGGCAAGACCACCATGATGCGCCACCTGATCGAGGAGGAGAACGCCGGGCGCACCTATGTGTCTCTGGAGGATCTCATGAAGCGTCTGCTGGCAAAGACGGATCCTCTTCTGTTTTTCCAGCGGTACCCGCCGCCGGTTGTTATCGACGAGATCCAGTACGCCCCGGAGCTCTTCACATACGTCAAGATCCACGTAGACAAGTACCACCACCCCGGCGATTTCTGGCTCACCAGTTCCCAGATCTTTCGCGCCATCGCCGGCATCGATGTGTCCCTTGCCGGCAGGGTGATTCTTCTGCAACTGCCGCCTCTCTCCCAACGTGAGATCATCGGCGCCCCCTGCTCCCCCTTCACCCCTGATTGGAACCATCTCGCGGCAGAGCGGGACGCCTTTACGCCGGTCTCTTCCGCAGACATGTTCGCCCGGATGTGGCGGGGCTCCATGCCGGGGTCCTATCAGGCCGCGCCGGCAGAGCGGGATGCCTTCTACGCCGCATACCTCTCCGAGCTCATAGACCGGCACGTCCGCCTCCTCTACGGCAACATCGATCCCCTGCAGTTCTACCGCTTTTGCACGGTCTTGGCGGCGCACTGCGCCCAGCCCATCTCGTACCGGTCTCTCGCCGCCGAGGCCGAGATCACCGCTTCCGCAGCAAAACACTGGCTCGACATTCTGGACGGATTGGGCATCGTCTTTCTCCTGGGCGCATACCCAGACTGTGCGC
Source organism: uncultured Oscillospiraceae bacterium (assembly GCA_947623875.1). Taxonomy (GTDB): domain Bacteria; phylum Bacillota; class Clostridia; order Oscillospirales; family Oscillospiraceae; genus Enterenecus. The sequence goes on along the minus strand of CANQII010000010.1, from coordinate 24,122 downwards.
TCCACTTGGGCAATCACGCCCCAAAGCTCTACTTCTACGACACCGGCCTGGTCTGCTATCTCAGCCGCCTGCCCACGCCGGAGGTGGCCGAGGTCTGCCCCATGAGCGATGCCCTGGTGGAGAACTACGCCATCTCCGAGATCATGAAGGGATACCATGCCGCCAGCATAACCCCTTGGCTCACCCTCCATCGGGGGATCACAGGGAAAGGGGCGGATGCGCTCTACACCAGCAACGGCAAGATACACCCCCTGGCGGTCTCGAAGTCCGTCGAGCCGGACCAGCGCCTCGCCAAGTCCTTTCCCATTCTGGACCGGGCCAGCCTGCAGCGGGGACCTGGCGCAACCCTGTGCATGGCAGACCGGTGCACCGCGTTCAACAGGGACCATCTCATCGTGCCTCTCTGGATGGTGTAGGGCAGAGAGGCCGAACTTTTCGTGTTGTGCACAAGCATTTTTAAACTTAATTTGTCTGAACCTGTCGAAAACACGGCGGCACCTGGAATTTTCATCAGATGCCGCCGATTTTTCTTGACGTTTCATCCGCAGCAGTCTAAACTGTTTCTTGCACTCCATCCCATACAAGTGTCGCCGCAGGAGGTGCCGTATGCCGTGTATATCAAGAGACATCTGGAGTCTGCCATCCGGCGTCTGAAGGAGCGCGTCCCTGTGATCTGGGTATCCGGTCCCCGGCAGGCGGGCAAGACCACCATGCTGCAGCACCTGGCGGAGGAGGAGAACCGCAGGCGGGCGTATCTCAACCTGGAGGACCCGGCGGTGCAGGCAGAAGCCCGAGAAGACCCGGACGCCTTTCTCCGGCGGCACGCCCCGCCGCTGTTTCTGGACGAGGTGCAAAACGCCCCGGAACTGCTCCCCTTTCTCAACCACTGGGCAGACGTATCCCGCCACCCCGGGGATTTCTGGCTCTCCAGCTCGGTGAACACACCGGATCTGGCCGTCCACCAGAAAGCCATGGGCGGCCTGGCGGCGATGCTGCACCTCTATCCTCTCTCCCAGCGGGAAATCGCCGGCATGCCCTGTGTGCCCTTCTTTCCCACCGCCCCCAGCATGCAGGCGGCCTGGGATTCCGCCAAACCCGCCGCATATCCCACACTGTTTGCCCATATCACAAAGGGCTTTATGCCCGTGCCAAACGCCCAGCAGCACATCTATCGGGATCGGTTCTACACGGCCTGGCTCAACACCTATATTGAGAAGGACATCCGGCACCTGGCCCCCAATATCAACGAGGCAGCATTTCGCCGCTTCCTCCCAGCCGCGGCCAAAAGCTGTACCAAACCGCTGGCGTACAGCGCTCTGGCCAAGAAGGCCGGTATCGATGTCGCCACGGCCCGGGATTGGATTCATCTCCTGGCCGCCACCGAGATGATCTTCCTCCTGTCCCCGGACTCCCTCTGTGCGCTGCAGAACACCGCCCGCGCCCCGAAGCTCTACTGGATGGACACCGGCCTTCTCTGCCATCTGGCAGGAAAGGCCACATCCAGGCGGGACAACCAGGCCGTCTGGCAGGACCAGCTGCTGGAGGACTTCGCCATAGCAGAGATTGTAAAGGGATACGCCGGCGCCGGCCGAGACCTTTCGGGCTTTCTCTCCTTCTACCGTCCCCCGGAGGGCAGGGAGATCTCCCTTGTGATGCGGGACAAGGATGCCCGCGGACACAGCACGCTGCACCCGGTGCTCATCCAGCGGACGCCGTGTGCCTCCCCGGAGAAGTTCTTCCAGGTCCTGGACCACGCCGATGTCCCCCGGAGCTCCGGCGCCGTGCTCTCCGCCGATCCGGTGTGCAAGCCCCTGCCCCCGGACAACTGGGCCGCTCCCATCTGGATCCTGTAGCCCCACAACGAGCTCAGGCGGGCAGGCTCTGCCCATGCAGAACCCGCCCGCCTGTTGGTAAGACGGAATTGGTCTCAATCGAAGAAGTACTTTAACGGGAATACCCCGTACCGGCAGCGGAGATACTTGCCGTGGACGGCGTTGAACACCGTGGACACATGGACGGCCAGGTCTGCGGCGATGGCATCGTAGGAGAGCCAGTTCCGCCCCTTGGGTCCGTGGCGGAAGAAGTTCTCCTGCCGGGCCGCGATGGCCTGGGTGCAGCTGTACAGGGTCCTCTGCCGCAGCTCCACCGAGCGCATCAGGTCCTCCGCCTGCTGGAGCTTCTCCTGCAGATAGGTCTGCACCTCCGGGTCTCCCTCCTCCTGGAGTTCCAGACAGAAGGGACTGATCCGCAGGGCCGGCACCCGGCCCTCCTGGAGCACCACCTCCGGGCCGTGCTCTCCCATCTCCACCAGGATCTCCGGGAGAATGGCGCCTGCCCGCTCCCAGCCGCCGAATGCGGCGCCGGGCTTGGGATCCAGGCTGCGGACCCGCTGGCACGCCGCCTCCACCTCCTCCCGGGTGGCGCCGGTCTCCAGTACAATCTGCTGGATCCGATTCTGGGCCAGATCATCCAGGTGTCTGCGGACAATAATCAGCGGCAGTCCCCGCTCTCCCTGGCGCTGCAGCTGCAGCTCCAGGCACTCCTCCAGGTCTCTGGCGGCCACCCCGGCGGGCTCCAGCGCCTGGACCACCTGCAAGGCTTTCTGCATCCCGGTGCTGCTGGTGCCGGACTGCTCTGCCAGCTCCTCCAGCGGCTCATCCAGTCTGCCGTTGGGAGACAGGCTCTGCAGCACCAACTCCACCGCCATGCCCCGGGCCGGGGACAGGGCGCGGAAGTCCACCTGGGCTTTCAGGTGCTGGTATAGGGTCTCTGTCTCCTGTCCGCCGAATGTGCCGTCCTCCGCCGCATCTTCCCTGTAGTATGCGGCGTTCTGGGCGTCTCCGGCACACAGCCACTCCAACCGCTGCAGATCGTCTCTGCTGGCCCCGGATGGGCGGGCAGGCTCTCTGGCCTTTCCCTCCTCCAGCGCCGGGTTGGTCTCCATCTCCTCCTGCAGGTATTCCCTGAGCTCTGCGGCATTCATCCTCAGGATTTTGGCCGCATGAGACGGGACAGGTTGTCCCTGTCTTGTGGTTTCGTGGGCTTGCATCTATTCTCACTCCTGAGGCCGTCTGTGCGAACCGGCCGGTTATGGTCTATTTTATCGTGCAGGAGAGGGGCTGTCAACGAGGAAACGCAAAATTTCTGGGCGATCCGTCAAGAAGAATGGACTTTTTGTCTGGTAAGAATGTTGTTCATTTCCAAATAATGCTGTACAATAGAGGCAGCTGCTGCCGGTGCGTCACTCCATGGCAGTCCTTCCTGCGCCGGCGGTGTACCCAAGTACTTTCGCGGCCGCCAATGGCCGTATTTTCACGGAAAGGATGTGTACTTTTTGGAAAACAATGATACGTACAATCCCAATGAGCGGGAGCCCTACCTGGAAGAGCTGGAGGATGAAGAGGACTGGTCTGCCGTAGTGAATCTCTTTCTCAAGTGGGCAGAGGCCTGCCTGGTATGCGAAGACAACGCCCGGGCGCACATGTGGTTTTGCAATGCCCACATTGCATTGCTGCTGTACGCCGACATGGGCGGCTTAGACCCCTTTAAAGACGTGCGCTACGATGGCATTCGGGAACAGATGGACGCTCTGGACCGATACCCGGACCTGATCTACGCCATGGAAGAGGACATCTGCAGCAACTATGAGAAGCTGTCCCGGTATGAGCGCTTTCACATCGGTTTCTTCACCCTCTGCCGGTTGGAAAAGCTGTTCAACGACCTCTCCGCCAACCCGGGCTGCGCACCCCTATCTGAGATCAGCTGGGTGATCGACTGGCTGCAGACCCTGGACGCCACCGATGAAAACCTGGAGCGCTTCGAGGCTTTCTATGAATTCCTCCAGAACTGGAACGTCTCGGAGGCCTATGTGGACACCCGGCAGCATGTGAGGGTCCCCGGCCGGCCCGCATTTCTCACCATCGACTTCGAGCTGGATCAGGTCTGTGATCTGATCTATGAGTACCTGAGGAGCATCCGGGCCTCCGTCGTCACCCCGGATCTCAGAGAAGCAGACTACTTCCGAAAGCTCAACGGAATCATACTGGACCCGGTAGGCGGTCCCTTCGTCGTACGGGCCGCCCTGCTCACCGGATACTGGCTGCGGACCTATACCGGCCGCATCCAGGACCTCCCCCAGGTCATGGCGGAGCTGAACTGCATCCAGGACGACTTCCGGTTCCTGATGGGCAATCCCACGGCGGGCGCCATCCAGGAGCGGATCGCCCGGTACCGCAACTGGGACCTATTTCTCGGGATGCCCGCCTTTCTCGACCCCTGAACACAATACATGAGGTGATACAAATGGATACAACCATGGAATACGCATTTCAAGTCTGCGGCCCCAACCAGTCCTGGGAAACCGCAATCTGCCGCGGGTTTTCTGCTCTCTACGCTCTCCCCTACCTGGAGGACCCTGAGATCACATGCCTGCTGAACAACAGCGCCATTCCAAACGAACTCGATCCCCAAACCCTGCCTCTGGCCCTGCGGCGATTCCGGGGCAAAATCTACGGCCTCCTCATGATCGTCGGGCTGAACGAAGACGACACCGAGCGGGCCACCCTCGCCTATTTCCCCGGATCCCAGTTTCTCATTCTGAAGTTTCCGGACTACGATGCGCCCAATGAGATCAGCGAGCGGCTCCTGAACGCCGTGCGGCAGGCATTCCATCTCACCTGATCCGCAGCACGCCCTTTCCAAAGCGCCTTACCCGCCGGCAAGGCGCTTTCCCCTTTCCCCAGAGATGAGGCAAGCCCGCCCTGCGCTGCAGGGCGGGCCGATTGCTGCTATCGTGTGTCTGATCCTCAGAGGATCTGGATGTCGTACTTGGGGGCGTAGTAGGCGATGATCTTCTCCCCGAAGTACTGCTCGTACTTGCCCAGTACCACATGCTCCAGGGTGGGACCCATCTGGGCCAGCACATCCTCATAGGGCATGTCGTACTGCTTTGCCATCTCGTGGAGCTCGGCATCGCACTGTGCCTCGGTGTATGTGACCCCGTCCGCCTGGGCGTGGGTGTATCCCAGGCAGCAGAGCTTGGTCCTCTGCTCCACCATCTCATGGAGGGCGGCGTGCAGTTCGTCCTTAGAGGTACCCTCCGGCTTGCGGAGCATCCGCCGGAGGATCTCAGAGGGGTGAATCTCTCCGCCGGCCTTGGCGGAAGCCTCGGCCGCAGCGGCCTTGGCGTAGTCTACGTAGACGCTGAAGAAGAGACGGTACACGCCCTCCTCCTGGTTGATGGGGGCAAAGGAGGACTTGTCCATGACCTGCTTCTCCACAAAGTCTGTGAGGATGCGGTTGCGCTCATCCTTGGCCTTCTCGATCAGATTGGCCTTCAGGGAGGCGGCGTACTCCTCTACCGTCTTCACATCGGGGATCTCCAGCTTTGCCACCATGTCGTCTGTGAGGGGCGGGATGTTCCGCCGCTTCACGCTGAGCACCGTAACCTGCCGCATGACGCCCTTCACCGGCATCTCGGCGGTCTCGCCTGCTTTGTGTCCCAGAAGCTGCTGCTCCGTCTCGGCGTCCAGGAAGTTGCGGCCTACGGAGATCTGGACCTCGGCTTTGCCATTCTCAGCCGCAGGATCCGGCCAGGAGATGCGGACGATGTCTCCCTTGCAGATGCCGCCCTGTACCGGCGCAATGGTGAGGTACTGCATCGCAACATCCACCATCATCCGGTCTATCTCGCTCTGCTTTACCTGCAGGGAGAGCAGCTTCTCTGGCACTTCTGCCTCTCGGAAATCGAACTCCTGCAGGAGTTGGGTTCCCAGATTCATGCGCAGTCCTCCGCCAGGCAGGCAGCTACGGCAGTGGCCAGCTCATTGGGGCAGGAGTTGCCACCGTGGCAGTCGATGCCCTTCAGTCTGGTGACTACGTCTTCTGCCTTCATGCCTTCTGCCAGTGCAGCCACGCCCTGGGTATTGCCCCGGCAGCCGCCTGTGAATACCACGTTGTGCACGATGCCGTCCACGATGTCGAAAGAGACCTCAGAGGCGCAGGTTCTGCCGCCGGTCTTGTGGGAATAGTGCTTGTCCATTTTATAGGTCCTCCTTGTATGATTCGGGTAGATGTACGCCGCAGGCTCGGATCTCTGTCCCGCATTCCGGCAGCGATGATTTGACATCTATCATCATAGCACAGACAGGCCGTAAAATCCACCACCACTTTTACACCATTTCAGGCTGAATGTGCACGGAACGTCACATTTTGCGTTTCTCAACCAGGAGGCGGCAGTCTGAGCGCTACGCGCAGTGCACTTTCGCCTGGCTGGCAGTGGAGCCGCTCTCGGGAAGATTCCTCTGCTTGTACCACACCATTTCGCCCTAATCCGCACTTCCAGTCTCCCCCTGGAGACTTCTGGAACCCATCCTGCTCATCCCGATATCTGCACGCAGCGGCGTGGAAAACACACAGAAAATCAGCAAGCTTCTCGATTTTTGCTCTTGAATTTAGAACGAAACATGATAGACTATGTTGGTCCTGTGGTGGGGTTCTAACCATTCCCCCGCAAAGCATGAAACTGCATGCATCCGCCCTTGAGGCAATCCTGCAGCACGCTCCAACCTATACGGACCACAATGAGGTGAACACGGTGGAACGAGATCAAAACCGGTTTCAATTGGACGAGGTGATGTCCGGGATTCCCGGCGGTTTCTTCATCTATCATGCAGACGGCGATGAGGAGCTCATCTATGCCAACAACGAGGTGCTGTACCTCTACAAATGCGATACCATGGATCAGTTCCGGACCCTCGTCGGCAACTCGTTCCGCGGCATGGTTCACCCGGATGACCTGGATGAGGTGGAGCGCAGCATATCCGAGCAGATCGCAGGTGGAGAGCGGAATCTGGACTACGTGGAGTACCGCATCCGCTGCCTGGACGGCGAAGTGCGCTGGGTAGAGGACTTCGGCCACTTTGTGCGCAGCGACGCATACGGCGGGGTGTTCTACGTCTTCATCAGCGACGTCACGGACAAGATTCTGAACCACACCCGCCGGGAAGAGATCATGAACCAGGAGATGCGGGACAACGAGCTGCTGCGCACAGCGCTGCAGAGCACCGCATACTCGTACCGGGAAGTCTACATCCTGGACCTGGTGAACAACTACTACCGCATGATCTACCCGGACAACCACAATGCCGCTGCCCGTGGCAACTACAAGGAACTTCTGGAGGTCCGGGTGGCCTACATCGAAACGGTAAAGGACACCGACGAGGACCCGCGTATTTTCATGCAGCCGGAGCGGATCCAGCAGGCCCTGCTCCACGAGAATGTGGCAGAATACCGGTACCTCCGCAATCTGCCGGAGGGCGGCCAGGAGTGGTTCTCCGTGGTTTTCACCGTGAACGAGCGGGTGGACGGCGTACCTGTCTCCGCCGTGATGGCAGTGCGCAGCATCGAGCAGCTCATCCGCAGCGAAGAGCGGCAGAATGCCATCCTGAAAGATGCCCTGGCTCAGGCACAGCAGGCCAACGATGCCAAGAACATGTTCCTGGCAAATATGTCCCACGACATCCGCACCCCCATGAACGCCATCATCGGCTTCTCCTCCCTACTGGAGAACGAGGCGGAGCACCCGGACAAGGTGCGGCAGTACGCCCAGCGGATCACCTCTTCCAGCCGTCACCTGCTGGGACTCATCAATGACGTACTGGACATGAGCCGAATTGAGAGCGGCAAGATGGCCCTCAATGTGGAGCCGCTGTCTCTGCGGTCCTTCCTGGATGAGATCTCCACCATCATGCTGCCCCAGGCCCAGAAGAAGGAGCAGTCTCTCACCTTCCGCATTCAGGACAGCGTACCGGACGGCATCCAGGCAGACCGTCTGCGGCTGGAGCAGGTGCTCATCAACCTGCTGTCTAACGCGGTGAAGTACACGCAGGAGGGCGGCACCATCACCCTGGATGTGCTGGACTGCCCCCAGCGTTCCAGCAACTACGTACATCTGCAGTTTGTGGTCTCAGACAACGGCATCGGTATGACCGAGGAGTTCCTGAAGACCATTTTCGATCCCTTCACCCGGGAAGTGAGTTCCCTCACCAACAAGGTACAGGGCACCGGCCTCGGCATGGCCATCACCCGGAATCTGGTACAGCTCATGGGCGGCACCATCGCGGTAGAGAGCGTGAAGGACGAGGGCAGCACCTTCACCGTAGACCTGGAGTTCTCTCTGGCAGACCAGGCAGAGACACCGGCGCCGGTCCTCCAGGAGCCGGAGAGAGAAAACCTTCTGGCAGGCAAACGGATTCTCGCCGCCGAGGACAACGAGATCAACGCCGAGATCCTGGGAGAGGTGCTCCACATGGAGGGCATCCTCTACGATATCGCGCAAGACGGCGTAGAGGCAGTGGACATGTTCCTGCAGTCCGCCCCCGGCCACTACGACATGATCCTGATGGATGTGCAGATGCCCCGGATGAACGGCTATGATGCCGCCATGGCCATCCGTGCCAGTTCCCACCCGGACGCCGCTTTCATTCCCATCGTCGCCATGACGGCCAACGCCTTCTCCGAGGACGTGCAGAAAGCGCTGCAGAGCGGCATGAACGAGCACATCGCCAAGCCCATCGACATCGCAGCCCTGCATGTGGCCTTCCAGCGGCTGCTGGGTCCCCATGACAATCCCTGAGGAATGCTCGTGTAAGGAATACCTGGCTCGTCTGCACAGGGGATATGATTTTTTCGAAAAAGTACTCAAATTTGCCCCCTCGGCACGGTGATTGCCCTACAACGTTGAACGATCCAGAGTGTACGTGTATGGAGGACACAGTGCCTTGCGAGAGCAACGGCATGAATCTGGCCATGGAGGCCCCCTAGGCAACGCGAGTGTATAGCTGTAAGTTCTGCAATAACGCTGCCAAGCAAGCCAAATCGGATACGAATCATGCCAAGTTGCTCGCTACTGAAGAAGATAAGCGAACTCGGCCTATTGTACCACATTCCACTCCATGCTGCTGTCCTTCTGTAGCGGACAGATCGAAACAATTCATAGTCCTGCCCCATACAGCCTTCAGAAGTTTTGAAGATCCGATGCTCAAACCTGAGATTTCTCCGAACGGGGCGCAAGTGATCAAAAAAGTTCTGGAAAATCTCTATTTTGGCAGGTCTAGTGAACTTTTTGAGCTAGGCCGTATCCTCTATGCAGACGAGCCAGGTAAGGAATAAAGCATACGAAATTAGGCTCGCCGAAACAAAAATTTGGATTTCAGTTTTGCCCATTCGCTATCGCTTATCGCCTCGATCGAATCTCACGCCCCCCTGGCAGTGAGAAACGGCCTCAAAACATCATCTCATTCAAACGCTTTGGCAAGTTCCATCGCCAGAGCGTTTTCAACTCAGGCCAGGATTTATCTGTTCCGCTCCACGAGATCAGTTGACATTTTCCTGTTCTGTGCGGTATACTGTCTCATGCAGAGCAAGAGAGAGACCAACAAATCGGTGCTTATGGAGTTTGTACAAAAATGTGAAAGGATGAATCTTCGTGATCGAACTGAAAAAACTGTCCCCGGATGCCGGACGTGATATACATACATATATATGACATACTGCAAACGATGGCGAAGAATGAAATCGGACGCATGAATAATGCCAACGGCATGACCTATGATGAATACAAGAATGGCTCATCAAAAGCAGCAGGAATTTGAACAGGAAGGTCTCATGGATGGCTGGAAGTTCTACTACCTACTGGCTGTATGTCAATGGTGTGCTGATCGGTTTCGGCACTGTTAGGAGCTTCCTGACTGACGCACTCAAAAAGGCCGGCGGCAACATCGGCTACGGCATCGCTCCTCTGTACTGTGGGAAAGGTTACGGCAACGAACTTTTGCGTCTGCTGCTGCAAAAACGCATGAGGCAGGCATCGACAAAGTCCTATTAACCATTCACTCAGACACCCTGCCCTCCCGTGTGGTAGCGATGGCCAATAGCGGAGTGATTACTGAGAAAACGGACGAGCGGATCTGGGTCTTGATCGACACATGCCAATAAGAAGAAGTGGCTTTCAGATGGGAATCGTAAGACAATAACGTTTACAGGGAAGCAAATCAGACCAAACGAGTGGGATTTGCGAGGGAGAGATCTATGGGGAAGCTGAAATCCAGAAATCTCACAAAGATGATAACAGACTTCTTTATTTGAATATGAATGACGTATTGGATGTGTTCTTGCACTACCTTTTTACCTTTTCAATTGATATTGACTTGTTCGAGATCTTTTGCTATACTATATGAGAGGCTGGCGGTTTAAGATGGTTCTGAGATAATTTCATCGAAATGCACGTCTTGAAGCCATCTGCAGCGTCATACGCTTTTGACAGCAAGTGCGCAAAGCTGCATTTTGCAGTTCCGGAGGGATAATAATGTTCTTAATTGATGACTATATTTTTAAGATTCGAGTCGACAAAGAACCTGGGTTATATGGATTTGAACCAATGTCTGCTACAGGAAAGACATACCTCTGCAAAATTTGCAAGAGGTTAAATGGATACGGAAAAAAAGTTGCAGGATATGATTTATATGACTATCGGAAAGAGGTAAAATTACCTACAGGAATGGATTTAATTGTTGTCGATAGATATGATTTATATCCGGTGTTAGATGATGAATTATACGACTTGGCTCAAACAGCAATTGTTCTGGTAGATGGGAAAACAGCACCTTTTGGTGATGTTTGCCAAGTAGAGTGCTTAGGGCCAGGGAACATTTGGGTTTATTGAGGTGACAACGTGATTTGCTTGTTCGAAGACAAAAAAGATGCCTTGCTGTCTGCGTTTGTGCGAGTTGCGATGCAAAGTCAGATTAAGTGTTTTTATTCAGACGGCTCAAGTAATTTAAAGAATTCACTGATGTCTATTCACAATGCACATCCTGAAGAGTTTGTGATTGTATATTGTGACCTTGTTCCGAATAACCGAAATACCAAAAAGACGTTCTTGGGACTTTGGGATTTCATCCAGAGAACTAGCGAATTGCACGGTAAAGCATTCATAGCGCCGTCATATTGTACTGAGTATTACTACTTAAAGTCTTTAGAAAAGTATGGCCTTGTAGACACAGACTGTAGAGATGTTGTAAGCCTATGCATGTCATTAAAGCCTTACCTTGAAAACGCCGAACTTAGTAAATGGAAAAGAGATGAGTTTTCGACTCACGAGAAGCTCTGTAAATTGCTATGCAAAGTAGCAGTAAGGCCATGTGCCAGCACAATTACTAAGGGAAATCATCATTATATTCAATGCGATTGCTTGTGTGATACTGAGTCGGATTTCAAGTGTGTTGAGGCTACTGTATATGAGAAGTCTTGCAGAGTTGCGGATGAATGGAGATTCAAAGCCGATGGATGGGGGAATAAGCCGATAAATTTCAATGTAAAAGACGCAGTTGATGAATTGATGAATATGTTGGATGAATTCAATAAGTTAGCCAACGAATACGAGCTGCAGATGAAGGATAAGCACAAAACGTTGTGTATCGATATTAAGAGCGTAAGGAGAATGATATATGCTTCATTTAAGGATTTCTAGTGAACCTACTGATTTTGATGTAGAAGATGAGTTCGACAAAATTCTGATAGATGATAGGCCGATTGTGCGCAAAATTATAAAAGATATCGAGCAGGGAGAGTACCTATCGCCATATTATTTTTGCGACAAGCGCAGAGGCAACATTGAAATCTGGAATCTAAGCACTGGAAGTAAAGCAGCTATTTTGGCAGCGCTCCGCCCGGAAATGAATATAAATCTGATAGAATGCGGGTACAATACTATTGGATTTATTTTAAAATATATGACAGAAGGCCATATCACGGTACATCCGTATATCTGCGACTGGTCCATCTACCGGTTTGGGGATGATACGAACTGCGATGTTGAACTGGAAGGATACCGCTTCACGGACATCTCGAAGCTGAACGAGTATCTCACCGAGTACTGGCCAAATCCGCTTCCCTACCTCTATGATGGCATTGAGGAGCTGGAGCCCCACGACCTCTCCTTCTATGAGCCGTTCCTGAACAAGCCTGGATTTCCACCTCTTGGCACAAGAATTGAGGGAGTCTGAGTGCATACCGTCCTCCGGAGATACAGGAAATCAAGTCATTCCTGCTCTGTACCAAATTTCCCCTGTACAGAGCAAACCATCTTGTCTCAGCACAAACGCCCAGACGGCAGCACCGTCTGGGCGTTTTCCTTTGCTGTTGCCAGGTTGTCTGGCCAAGATCAGCCCATTCCCGGGCCCGATTGATTTACATCCCGAGCAGCCCGCTGAACTCGGCCATTGCCTCGGAGATCTTGATCTGCTGCGGGCAGACCTGCTCACAGCTCCGGCACCCAATGCAGTTGCCGGGCCGCTTCTCTGGGGGCATACTGGCCACAGCCATAGGGGCAATAAAGCCGCTGCTGGTAGTCTTGTGCTCGTTGAGCAGGGCGATCATCTCCGGGATGGGCAGGCCCTGGGGGCAGTGGCTGGTGCAGTAGTGGCAGGCCGTGCAGGGAAGGCCCGCCTGCTTTACCTCCTCGTCTATGCGCTTCACCAGGGCATCGAACTCGTCACGGCTCAGAGGCTCGTCTGTCTCAAAGGTGGCCATATTCTCCTTGAGCTGCTCCAGGTTGCTCATGCCGGAGAGCACCATGGTGACGCCGGGCACGCTCTGCACAAACCGGAACGCCCAACCGGGAACCGTCTCCTGGGGCCGCATGGATTTCATCAGTTCGGTCATGCCCGCAGATGCAGAGGCCAGCTTGCCGCCCCGCACCGGCTCCATCACCCAGATGGGAATGTTGGCCTCGTTCAGCAGTGCAACCTTCTCCCGGCAGTTCTGGAAGTGCCAGTCCATGTAGTTGAGCTGAATCTGGCAGAACTCCATATGGGCTCCATAGGCGTCCAGGAAGCGGCGCATGACAGCGATGCTTCCGTGGGTGGAGAAGCCAAGGTGCTTGATCCGTCCGTTCTTCTTCTGCTTGAGCAGATAGTCCAGGATGCCGTTCTTCGGGTCCAGATAGCCGTCGATGTTCCCCTCGTAGACATTGTGGAAGAGGTAGAAGTCGAAATAGGGGGTCTGGCACTTTTCCAGCTGGCGCTCGAAAATCTCCTCCACCTTGTCCATGTTGGCCGCATCATAGCCGGGGAACTTGGTCGCCAGATGATAGCTCTCCCGCGGGTACTTGCTGAGATATTTCCCGGCCACCAGTTCGGAGTTCCCGTTGTGGTACCCCCAGGCGGTGTCGAAGTAGTTGATGCCGCTCGTGTAGGCGAGGTCAATGATCTGTTCCGCTGCCGCCTCGTCCACCACATTGTCATCGCCGTCCACCACCGGCAGGCGCATCATCCCCAGGCCCAGGCCGGAGAGCCTCTCGTTTTGGAATATTCTGTAAATCATCGTATATGTCCTCCTTGTATTGAAAGAATCCTGTTTTCTATCCCGCCGCAGGGAGTGCATGTGCCTGCGGTCCGCTGCTGCCGTTTTGTATTCCAATGGCGCCTTTGATGTCTTTCGATAGAAATGCAGCATCAGCAGAAATCCCACTATGGCAGACACCGTATCCGCCACCGGCACAGAGAGCCACACCGCATTCAGATTCCCGGTGAGAGACAGCAGCCATGCCATGGGAATGAGAACCGCATAGTTGCGGCTCAGATCTACCGCCATACTGGTGAAGCTGTGGCCCAGGGATTGGATGATCACTGTGCTCATGTTGCGCACCGCTACCAGCAGATAGCAGCAGGACAGGGAGCGCATTCCCCAGATGCCGATGGCCACCATTTCGTCCGTGGCGTTGAACATCCGCAGGAACATCTCGGGGAAGCCCGCACAGAGGACAAGCCCGATGCCCATGAGGCCCATGGCATAGAGATAGCCGAACTTGATGGCCTGGTTGATGCGCCTGCCGTTTTTCGCGCCGTGATTGTAGGCGATGATGGGAGCCGCAGCGCTGCAGAGGGCGTTCACTACCGCGTAGAAAAACCCCGTCACACGGGCGCAGGCGCCGAAGGTTGCCACAGCGGTGGAGGAGAACTTGTTCAGGACAGCGTTGAAATTGACAATCATGATGCCGTCCAGAGACAGCAGGAGGGTGGAGGGAAGCCCCAATACCAGCACCCGTTTCACCGCATAAGCCGGAGGCGCCAGGCTGAAGCGGATGTGCACCTCTTTGTTGACTGCGAAATTCAGGGACATCGCCACGAACATCGCCGCGATCTGCCCGATGACAGTGGCCAAGGCCGCCCCGGTAATGCCCATGCCGGCGGTGAAGATCAGCAGCGGGTCCAAGATCAGGTTCAAAATCGCGCCGGTGGCCTGGGAGATCATGCTGTATATCGTCTTTCCCGTGGCAATCAGCATCCGTTCGAAGACCAGCTGACCGATGGTGCCGATCCCCAAGCCCAGATAGACCATGAGGTAGGCCGTACCGCCCTCCCGGATGGCCGCGACGTCCGTCTGTGCACTGAGGTACGGCCGCACCAGCGTAAGCGCCGCCAGAAGGGAGAGCACTCCGCCTATCACAGACAGGAAGACCGCCGTTGCAGCCGCATCGTCTACCTGCTTCTGGCTTTTCTCCCCCAGTCCGTGGGAGAGCATGGTGTTCATGCCGACGGCAATGCCGGTTCCCAGGGCGATCAGCACCTTTGTGATTGGCCCCGCGAAAGTGATCGCCGCCATGGCGTCCTCCCCCAGCATGGAGACGAAGATGCCGTCCACAATGTTGTAGAGGGACTGCGCTGCGGTGGACAGGATGACCGGCAATGCCATGGTCAGAAGCAGCGACCATACCGGCGCTGTCCCCATTTTGTTTTCAGCGGTTGGTTTCATATCGATTGTCCTCCTTGCTTCGAGGCGCATTATACCAGCCGGGGACTTGAAACGGAATTTCCGATTTGCTATAATGGCATTAACTAAAAGGTTCATGCAAAGGGGACAGTAGCTCATGTACAACCATCACCTGGACACCTTCCTATGCGCTGCGGATCTGGGCAGTTTTTCCCGTGCCGCGGAGGAACTGTACGTCTCGCCAAATGCGGTCATGAAGCAGATCAACCTTCTGGAGAGCCATTTGGAACTGCAGCTGTTTATCCGGGACAATCACGGGCTGAGGCTCACCCCGGCTGGAGAGGTGGTTTACCGGGAGGCAAAGGCCATCATCCGGCGCTCCAACAACGCTTTGGCCCAGGCCAGGGCAGCCGCCGCTCCAAAAAGCCTGATCCGGGTGGGCACGTCCCTGATGCGGCCCGGCCAACGGGTCATCGAATTGTGGCAGGAGGTACACGACCAGTGCCCGGACATTCAGCTTCAATTGGTGTCCTTTGACGACCGCACAAAGGAGTATTCGGAGGTGGTCCGCAGGATGGGACGGGACATCGACATCTTCTTTGGTCTCGTTCCCTCAGACCGATTCCGCTCTTCCTGCAACATCCTGCAGCTGGGCTCCTATCCCGTGTGCTGCGCCATGCCGAGAAGTCACCCGCTGGCCCAGCGGCAGTCGCTTACCGTTCAGGATTTGCACGGAGAGCAGCTGATGATGGTGTATCGCGGCAATTCGGCCTATATATCGATGCTGTGCGGGACGATCTGCTGCAAAACCATCCCCAGGTGGAGATCGTCGACACCCCCGATTATGATATGGACGTGCTGCACAAGTGTGAGACCAGCGGCTGCTTGATGATCACGGCGGAGATCTGGAAGGACATCCATCCCTCGCTGGTCACGGTACCGGTGGAGTGGGAGTATTCCGTTCCCTATGGCCTGCTCTACTCTAAGCACCCCACAGAGTCAGTGGAGCGGTTTATCCAGGCCATCAGGAATGGAAAAGGTCTGTAGCACAGGCAATCATTGGAGCAACCTGGCTCTTCTGCACAGAGGGTATTAAACAAGGCCCAATCGGATCAGTATCATGCAGGTTACGCGCTACTGGAGAAAACAAATTCCCCAATGATCGAATTTCTTATTGGAAAGAGTTGGTATAGGCTATGATCGAGCTGAGACGATTTGATTTGCAGAAAAAAGATGAATGGGATGATTTCTATGATTGGTTCAGTACGTATCTCAGTGAGGTGTGCGGTGAAGAAGAATATCAAGAGGAGATCGACGATCTTCACAATGATGAACTGAACGCTGGACTGATCGGGCAGACGCTGCAAGAGCATAATCCGTATTTTGTTATGCGAATCGTAGAAAATGAAGCTTGCGTTGGATTGATCACCTATTCGTATAACGAGGAACACAACAAGGGCTTTATCAACAACTTCTATGTATGTAGAGAGCGTAGAAGCTCCGGTGTTGGTTCTGCTGTATGTCGAATCGTCGAAAACCATCTTCGATCCTTGGGCGCGAAGTGTATAGAGACGAATCCCGCTGAAAAGGCTGAACGCTTTTATGTCCGCAATGGGTTTGCATTCTCTCGTATCTCATCAGACGGAGAGCGAATTTTCGGCAAGGCGATAGAATGAACATACAGCTGTTTTGCTCTGACGTTCTTGCACAGGGAGCAGACGAGATAGCGTCCAAATTCCTGTCTGTCTGGACGCAAATCGGGACAAAAGAGCGGGCTTTGCGGAGGCGAGCTTTATGGGTCAGCTGAAATGCGGCTGAAATGCAGAAACGCCTTCAGGTCCGTTAGGCAAAACGTCCTTCCAAGCCGTATGATGGGAGCAGTCAAAAAAGACGCGTCTTGAAATGAGAAAACATACCGCATGAAGCACGCGGATCCATTCATCCAGCAGATCCTGGATATCGCAGCCAGACTCCCACAACCGGCCACTTGAACAGCAATCCGCCGGCAGAGAACGCATGTTCTCTGCCGGCTGTATTTCCCCGTCAAGCCCAGTCCGGCGGCAGGTTTCTGCATTCCCCCCCCCCGAAAAAAGTAAGATTTTTAACCACTGGTTGATAGACAAGCCGCAAGTTTTGTGCTATCATCCCGAAAGAAGGCGGATGACGCCACACTCTGAAAGAAAGGAAGTGCCAAGGATGATGCTGAAGAGCAGCCCAATGTATCGCGTACTGGGCCGTGTCGTATTCTGGGATTCTGGGTACGGCTATGTCTATTTGCGCCCATTCCAGGAAAGGCTGCTCGCTGATCATCACAAGGCTTCCGGGATCTGAACGTCTGGGTCCGCTTGCCGTCTGTGACACGCAAACCGCCTGCCCTGGTCATTCAGGATAAGGCGGATTTTTCATGCCCTTTCGGGGTATGCAGCGTGAGCAGATGGGAGGTGAGTATCATGAGTTACTACCCATCGGTGGACCTGGCCCGCACCGGCGCCAACATCGTGCGCCTTCGCAAAGCGGCCGGTCTATCCGTGAGAGATCTTCAGGATGCATTCGGATTTCATTCGCCTACGGCGATCTACAAGTGGCAGAACGGCACAGCATTGCCCACCGTCGATAACCTGGTGGTGCTGTCTGTCCTTCTCCGGGTGCGCATCGACGACATTCTTGTGATCAACAACCAGCCGGAAGGCTGATTTCATAGATATGCTGAGAGCCTGCCGCAGCGTGCGGCAGGCTCTCTTTGTACCTTACGAAGGATCTTTGAAATACGCAGGATAACGGGTGCGCAGGATTTCCTCGTTGGGGCGGCACCGGTCCAGATGCTCCTCCATGGCCTTGCGGGCTGCGGCGGCATCCCCCGCCCCCACGGCCTCCAGAATCTTGCGGTGCTCTTCCAGGATGTACTCGGTGCCCGATCCCTCCATGGCCAGGCGGTTTACCCGGTCCAGGTGGATCTGCATGTCCTGCATTCTGTCAAAGCTCCAGGTCTTGTGGGCGATTTCGAAGAGTGTGCGGTGGAACATCCTGTCCTGCTCCAGCAGCTCACAGGTCTGTCCGTGCTGCTGGGCAAACGTCTGGCGGGTGAGTATGAGCTCCAGGGAGATCAGATCCTCCTTCCGGGCCATGGAACAGGCCAGTTCCACCACCGCGCACTCCAGCACGCGGCGCACGAAGAAGGCCTCCTCCACCAGCGAGAAATCAATGGGTGCCACGCTGCTGCGCTTTTGCGGCACAACCCGGACCACATTCATGCGGTGCAGTTCCATCAGGGCCTCCCGCACCGGTGTACGGGAAACGCCAATCTCCCGCGAAAGCTCGTTTTCGCTCACCGTACTGCCGGGAGCCAGTTCCATGCTGATGATGTTTGCTTTGATGGTCCGCAGGGCGTACTCCCGTTCAGTCTCACGGTCTACTCTATCGAGAAGTGTCATAGCGGTCCCTCCTACCTGTGCAAATTATATAGGAAATCGCGGTTGCCGTCAACGACTATTTAGCTTTCTACACGACTTTTCTGGTAGATTTCCGGGGATATTTACCAGCAATCTTTTTCCAGCCCTTCCGCAGTACCCCAGCACAGGGCTTCCCTGTGGGGTAGCGGAGTCTCACCGGTGCCTCAACCGGTGGGACGCATTCAAATTTCCCAAAGCAGCACCATCCGCCCTGGGTGAGATGCCGGGTACCAGGTTTCCTGCCATGATCAGACATCGTTCTATTGCATTTTTGTGCGGCTTCCAGTATATTGGTATGTACCGGAGCAGCCGCTCCGCATCCAACCCAGCCGGGAGGCATTTTGCATGGTAAATATAGACAATTTCATTGATAATCCTGAAGTGGAGATGGGCGAACAGGGCGGCCCCTTCCAGATCATCCAATACCGCCGGGATCTGTCCTGCTCTCCCCAAGACGCCCAGGTGAAGTGGTATATGGCCCAGATGGGCGTGAAGAAGAAGCAGATCCTCTGCACCCTGGACAACGAGTCTGTGATCCTGCAGGCCGGCGCCATGCAGTGGTTCGCCGGGGACATCCAGCTCACCACCGGTCTGAAGGGCGTGGGAGACTTCTTCCGCAAGTCCATGAGCGGGTCCGTCACGGGAGAGTCCGGCATCAAGCCGGAGTACAAGGGCTCCGGCCTGCTGGTGACGGAGCCTTCATACAAGTACTACCTCATCGAGGACCTCTCCAAATGGGGCAGCGGCATGGTGGTCCAGGACGGGCTCTTCGCCGCAGCCCAGGGCACGGTCCAGCTGAAGACCGTGGCCCGCAGCACCATGAGCAGCGCGGTGGCCGGCAAGGAGGGCCTCTTCAACCTCTGCATGTCCGGCAAGGGCTATGTGGTGCTGGAGGCAGACGCCCCGCGTAACGAGCTCATCGTAATAGACCTGCAGGACGATGTAATCAAGATCGACGGCCCCTTCGCCATCGCCTGGAGCGCCTCCCTGAACTTCACGGTGGAGCGCTCCTCCAAGACCCTGATCGGCTCCGCCGCCACCGGTGAGGGCCTGGTGAACGTCTATCGGGGCACCGGCCGCATCCTGATGATGCCCCAGGTGTAATCGCAGAAAGCCGAAATCCCCTCAAAACACATTACAAGCCCATCCGGCGCTCCCGCGCCGGATGGGCTTGTTTGTTCAGCCGTTCACAATGGTGCCGCCGTTGGGATGGAGCACCTGTCCCGTCATGTAGGAGGCGCCGTCCGAGGCCAGAAAGACGTAGCAGGGGGCCACCTCGCAGGGCTGTCCCGCCCGCTTCATGGGCACTTTGGAGGTGCCGGAGCCGAAGGTGCGTACCTCCTCCGCCGAGAAGGACGCCGGGATCAGCGGTGTCCAGATGGGGCCTGGGGCCACCGCATTCACCCGGATTCCCTGATCTGCCAGGGACAGGGCGAGAGACCGGGTAAGTGTCACGATGGCACCCTTGGTGGCGCTGTAGTCCAGGAGATCTTTGTGTCCCTGATACGCGGTAACCGATGTGGTGTTGATGATGCTGGAACCCCGTCTCAGGTGGGGCAAGGCCGCCTGGATGAGCCAGAAGAAGGAGAGCACATTGTTGCGAAACACCATCTCCAGCTGCTCCGGGCTGATGTCCAGGATGCTCCGCCGGACAAACTGCACCGCGTGGTTGTTCACCAGGATGTCCAGACCGCCGAAGTGCTCCACGGTCTTCGCCACACAGCTGCGGCAAAACACGGGATCTTTCAGATCTCCCCGCAGGGCTAGGCAGCTGCACCCCAGGTCTTTCAGCTGCGCCACGGTCTCGGCGGCATCCCGGTCCTCATCGTAGAAGACGACGCAGACCTGGGCGCCCTCTTTTGCATAGGCATAGGCCACCGCCCGGCCGATGCCGCTGTCCCCGCCGGTGATGAGGGCGGTCTTCCCCTTGAGGCAGGGGGAGGACATGCCGCAGAGGGACACCGGCCGGGGCTCCATCTGGTACTCCAGCCCGGGCTGGGCGGTCTGGTGCTGGGGTGGGAAGTGATCGGGAAAGCCGGCAGCGCCGGCGGACTGTCTCTGAGTCATAAGAAAACCCTCCTCCCGCCATTCTATGCCGGGAGGAGGGCTTGTTGATAGGGTTTAGTTCGCCGGTGCGATGGCCTCCGGGGTCTGGGCCGGCGCAGTCTGCTCCGGGAAGCTCCGGACCAGCTTTGCCACCACCACGAAGCGGAGGTTCGTGAGGTAGGTGTAGGCGCAGGTGGACAGGGTGATGAGCTCATCGCCGTACTCTGCATCCACGCCGGTGTCGTAGAGAGACGCCGCCTTGCACTGGGCCACGTAATCGGCGAAGCGCTGGGGATCCGAGAGGTCCTGATAGTAGTAGTACTTGAAGACGTCCGTCTCGTTCTGCTTGTACACCTGGCTGTTGAAGGCGGCCACGATCTCATACTCGCCGATCCGGTTCACGGTGTCGAAGCGGATCATCTTGTGCTCTTTGTAGAAGTTCTCATCGCGGTAGTTCAGGATGGGGGCAAACATCACGTTGTCCCGGAGGTTGTGTCCGTAGATGATGAGATGTCCGCCGGGTTGGCACTTGCCGTCGATGAAGGGCACGCCTGCGTTGGAGTACTGCTGGTTGAAGTCTCTCCGGAGGTAGTACTCTGTGTCCCGGGGCGTGTACATCACCGGGTAGTCCACACCGGTGCCCTCAATGGTGATCCAGCCGTAGAAGTCGTTGTTCTTCTCATAGAGGTTCTCATAGGCCGCCAGCTGAATGCCCACAAAGTCCGGGGTGGGCTCCGGCTCAGGCGCCTCTGTGGGTTCCGGCTCTGTGGTCTCTCCATCGGGCTTGGGGGTCTCCACCGGCTTCTCTGTGGGATCGGGCATGGGCGGCAGGGTGACGCGCACAAAGTCCTGCAACTCCTTGAATTCCTCCAAGGCCTGATAGCGGTCGTAATAGTCCTTTGCCAGCATGAAAGCAGACAGGCAGAACACTGCTGCAAAGAAGATGATCAGAATAGTCCGAACCTTATCCTTCTTCTTTTTCTTGGGCGGCTGCGGATTGTCTTTTTCCTGTACGGGATCCATCATATCTCCTCCTCGCCTGCCCAGGCGCTCTATGGCCCCAGGCTGATATACGATTATAGCACGTTCTTCCCAAAAGTACCAGCCGGCTGCCCCGCAATTTTCACTGCAAAGGCCTCTGATATCCATCTTTCCGCAAGTTTCTCCCCGAATGCGGCGGTCTTTCGGGCGTTTTGGACGAGGAAATCCCCAGATTTTTCTAGATGTAACCAAATTGTAAATATTCTCGAAACTCGTCCAATTCCCCCTTGACGGCTTCCCTGGACAGGAGTAGAATAGTTACAGAGTTGTAACCGATTTGATTCCGGCTTGTAACTAATCGATTTCCAGCCCACCCCAATACGATGGACTGTCTAGGAGCTGACGTCCTATGCCAAACAAGAACGAGAGACGGGATACCCCCTCAGATTTCTTTACCCAGCTGCGGGATCTCAATGCGCGGATCGCCCAGAGCGTTACCCGCTTCCGTGCAGCCTTGGAAAAGCACCCCGTCTCTCCCCTGCTGTACCTCACCGTCGGCGCTGTGGCCGTGGGGTACTTCACCCTCAGCAGCATGATTCCCAACCGCGCCGCCGCATTTGATCTCCCCAACATCGCGGTGTCCGCCGAGTCCGCTGTCTCCCCCGAGGTGGAGGCAGTGCAGAAGGCCTATGTGGCAGGTCTTCCCAGCGGCAAGCCCGTGCTCAACAACGCTGTGGCCCTTGCCAGCCTGGAGGACGCGGCTGTCCCCATTGCCGATGTGGGCAGCGTGAAGGTCTTCTCCCGCCAGGGACAGCCTGCAGCAGACACCGATCCTGTGGTGGATCCCGCAACAGACACGGTCTACGCCCTGAAAGTGGAGGGCGAGATCGTCGGCTACTCCGAGACGGATGCGGCCCTCTATAAACTGTTGGACGATGTGGCCCAGCCCTGGATCTCCCACAACACCATCCGCTACGACTTCGTGGAAGATGTAGAGGTGGAAGAGACCGAGCTTCCGGCAGGCGCCCAGTGCGATCTGGATGCCATCACCGCAAAGCTCACCTCCCTCCGGACCGAGAAAGCGGTGTACACCGTACAGGCCGGGGACACCTTCAACGGCATCGCCATGAACAAGCTGCACATGAACCCGGACGAGCTGGCCGCTCTGAACCCCACCGTGGATGTGAATGTCCTCTATGTGGGAGACGAGCTGGTGTATCAGCAGGCCGTGCCGTTCCTCTCCGTGCTCTGCCTCACCAATGAGACCTACCAGGCTGTGGACAAGAGCCCGGTGGAGTACATCGGCACCCCGGACCTCTACGAGGGTACCACCAAGCTGAAGACCCAGGGCACAGATGGACTGTCTCTGGTAAGCGCCCAGGTTACATACTGCAACGGTGTCGAGCAGGAGCGGACCATCATCGCCTCTGAGGTGCTGAAAGAGGCCACCCCCACCGAGATGTACTCCGGCACCACGCCCCGTCCCCTCACCGCCTCCAACGGCTATTACATCTGGCCGGTGTACGGCAGAATCACCTCCTGGTTCGGCTGGCGGAACCTCTGGGGCTACAGCGACTTCCACACCGGTCTGGACATCGCCTGCCCGTACGGCACCTACATCAAGGCGGCAGACGGCGGCACCGTGATCTACGCCGGCTGGTCCGGTTCCTACGGGATCCTGGTGGGCATCCGTCACGACAACGGCAGCGAGACGTACTACGCCCACTGCTCCACCACGCTGGTCTCTGTGGGCCAGAAAGTCTATCAGGGACAGGCCATCGCGTGCGTGGGCCTCACCGGAAACACCTCCGGCGCCCACTGCCACTTCGAGGTCCGCATCAACGGCACCCGGGTCAACCCCCTGAACTATTTAAGCTGAGTTTTCCGGACATAAGTAACTCCCTTTTTGGGCGGCAGCATCCTGTATCAGGCTGGATTCTGCCGCTCCTTTTTTATCGTGGGCCGCTTCCCCATCTTGCGCATCCCCCTGCCCTCTGGTACAATGGAGGCGATTTTCGTGGGATTTCGGCCCGTTTCAAGGAGATTCGGGCAAAATCGCGCACAAAAGGCAGATGTGCATGCAGATGGATCGAGACAAGCAGGAGAAGATCGAATTTCAGGGGACCATACAATCCGTCCAGCCCCGCTCTACGGTATGGCGGTATAAGACAGACAACCGGACCCACAAGCTCACGGGATACAACCTCTTCCTCGCTGGTACCGCAGCCGGCGAGGAGAAGGCGTTTTCCATCGCCATCTCAGAGAAGCAGCTGCAGAAGTATCGCTTTCACATCGGCGATGAGATCAAAGGTTCCGCCTGGACCAAGCTCTATGCGAAGCTGGAGGCCGCAGACTACTACCGGGTCTCCAACCTGAAGAAGCTGCAGGCAGCGGAGCCGGTCCGCACCCGGGAGCCCTTCATCGGCGATCTCTACGACCTCACCGTCTACGACAGGCGCGGCTGCAGGATGCTGTCTGAAGCCCGGTGGAAGGGCAAGTGCTTCCCCTGCAAGTGGGCCTGCAAGGCCAGCGTCACCATTGAGTACAACTTCGGCGTATCCCAGCGGTACCGGTATGAGACCTTCTGCTACGGCCCGGAGGACTGCAGTCTCTACGCCATGGGGCGCAAGAGAGGGGTCCCGTACATCGGCACCAGCGGCATCATCGATGAGGGCTGGATCGATGAAATCTGCCTTCCATACCGCTACGGTGAGGGCTACACCGAGGAAGAGGACGAATCGCCCCAGAGATAGAAAAAGCCCCCTGGCTCTCGCCAGGGGGCTGATGTGTCTATCGGTTGTACCGCTGAGGCTGCGGATCAATAGAAGTACTTCGGGGTGTAGTTCTTGCCATCGCCGATGTACTGCATGATGT
>CANQII010000009.1 GCA_947623875.1 uncultured Oscillospiraceae bacterium | reverse complement strand
TAAGCGGTCTCAGCGCAGCCTGCGCAGGAGCCGGAGAACTCAAGCAGCGGCTGCTTGAACTGGCTGCCCACGGTGGTAGCGGTGGTGGTGACTTCCGGCTTCTCGGTGACGTTGGCCACCATGTAGTCGAAAGCGGGCTGCTTGGGAGCTTCCTGCTCCAGCGGGCTCATCTTCAGGGACTTGGTGGGGCAGACGCCAACGCAGACGGCGCAGCCCATGCAGTCCATCGGGGAGACGGCCATGGTGTACTTGTAGAGACCCTTGCCCTTGCCGGCGCGGAAATCAACCACATCGGCGCACTCGGGAGCATTGGCCACCTCTTCCTCGCTGAGGGCGAAGGGACGGATGCAGGCGTGGGGGCAGACGAAGGCGCACTGGTTGCACTGTGCGCAGGTCTTGGAGTCCCATGCGGGGACGGAGACGGCCACGCCGCGCT
This sequence comes from uncultured Oscillospiraceae bacterium, assembly GCA_947623875.1. Lineage (GTDB taxonomy): Bacteria > Bacillota > Clostridia > Oscillospirales > Oscillospiraceae > Enterenecus. The sequence continues at coordinate 30,722 of CANQII010000009.1, read as the reverse complement.
TCTCATAGGCGGAAGCGCCCTGGCAGAAGGTGCCGTCCACATGAGCGGTGAAGGCGGACACGGGCAGGGAGTCGCCGGCCATGCGGTTGACGGGCTCCATGATGTCCTCTACCTGCTTGACGAGACCAGCCTCGCCGGCATAGCTCTCGGTCTTGGGGGCGTCCTCGGCGGTGGCCCAGGAGGCGGGAACCTCGAACTTCTTGAAGGCGGTGGCGCCCAGGTCGATGGCCTTGTGGTTCATATCCACCACGTCCTGGCCCTTCTTCAGGTAGGAGTGGGTGGCGGCGTCCTTCATGTAGGTGATGGCGTCCTCAATGGGCATCACGTTGGCCAGCTTGAAGAAGGCGGACTGCAGGATGGTGTTGGTGCGCTTGCCCATGCCGATCTGGATGGCCAGGTCGATGGCATTGATGGTGTAGACCTGGATGTTGTGGGCCGCGATGTAGCGCTTGGCCACTGCGGGCATATGGTGATCCAGTTCCTCGTCAGACCACTGGCAGTTGATCAGGAACACGCCGCCGTCCTTCACGTCGCGGACCATGGGGAAGGCCTTCACGATGTAAGCGGGCACATGGCAGGCCACGAAGTCTGCCTTGTTGATGTAGTAGGGAGCGCGGATGGGGGCCTTGCCGAAGCGCAGGTGGGAGATGGTCACGCCGCCGGTCTTCTTGGAGTCATACTGGAAGTATGCCTGCACGTTCATGCCCTCGACATGGTCGCCGATGATCTTGATGGAGTTCTTGTTGGCGCCCACGGTGCCATCGCCGCCGAGACCCCAGAACTTGCACTCGATGGTGCCTTCCGAGGCGGTGTTGGGAGAGGGCTTCTCCTCCAGGGAGATGCCGGACACGTCGTCCACGATGCCGATGGTGAACTGGCGCTTGGGCTGCTCCTTGGTGAGCTCCTCATAGACAGCAAACACGCTGGAGGGCGGGGTGTCCTTGGAACCCAGGCCATAGCGGCCGCCGATGACGGGGATCATCCGGCCGGCGTTGGCCAGAGCGGTGACAACGTCCAGATAGAGAGGCTCGCCCTGAGCGCCGGGCTCCTTGGTCCGGTCCAGGACAGCGATCTTCTTGCAGGACTCGGGGATGGCGGCCAGCAGCTTGTCTGCGCAGAACGGACGATACAGGCGGACCTTCACCAGGCCGACCTTCTCGCCGTGGGCGTTCAGGTAGTCGATGACTTCCTCTGCCACGTCGCAGATGGAGCCCATGGCGATGATGACGCGGTCTGCATCCTCAGCGCCGTAGTAGTTGAACAGCTGATAGTTGGTGCCGAGCTTGGCGTTGACCTTGGCCATGTACTCTTCCACGATGCCGGGAACGGCCTCATAGTAGGGGTTGCAGGCCTCGCGGTGCTGGAAGAAGATATCGCCATTCTCGTGAGAGCCGCGCATGACGGGGCGCTCGGGGTTCAGAGCGCGGGCGCGGAAAGCGGCGATGGCGTCCCAGTCTACCATCTCTGCCAGATCATCATAGTCCCAGATCTCGATGTTCCGGATCTCGTGAGAGGTGCGGAAGCCATCGAAGAAGTTCAGGAAGGGGACACGGCCCTTGATGGCGGACAGGTGGGCAACAGCGCCCAGGTCCATGACTTCCTGCGGGTTGGTCTCTGCCAGCATGGCGAAGCCGGTCTGGCGGCAGGCCATGACGTCAGAGTGGTCACCGAAGATGTTCAGTGCGTGGCTGGCCACGGTCCGGGCGGACACATGGAACACACCAGGCAGCAGCTCACCGGCGATCTTGTACATGTTGGGGATCATGAGCAGCAGGCCTTGGGATGCGGTGTAGGTGGTGGTGAGAGCACCTGCTGCCAGGGAGCCGTGGACGGTACCAGAGGCGCCGGCCTCGGACTCCATCTCAATCACCTTGACGGTCTGGCCGAAAATGTTCTTCCGGCCTTGGGCGGCCCACTGGTCCACGTAGTCTGCCATCGGGCTGGAGGGCGTGATCGGATAGATTCCGGCGACCTCCGTAAAGGCGTAGGACACGTGTGCGGCAGCGGTGTTGCCGTCCATGGTTAAGTGTTTACGAGCCATAAGCGTTTACTTCCTCCTTTTAAAATGAGAAGGGGGTTTCCTCCCCGTGGACTTGTATTCGCCAACGCCATCATAATAGCAAATCTCGCTGCAGTTTGCAATCACAAGATTATACTTTTTTCGCAGATTCCACCGGCTGATTCGGACTTTTTTTCCAGCAAAATAGGAAAGCCGATTCCCCGGGGGGAATCGGCTGCGGTTTGGTGGTCTTCTCAGGCGAGCAGGCCGATGATCACGGTGAGCACCATGAAGCCGATGGCAACCCACTTGGTCGCCTTGGCCAGCTTGGCATCGGCGGACTTGGCCTTGTTCTTGGACAGGAACGTATCAGCGCCGCCGGCGATGGCACCGGACAGGCCGGCGCTCTTGCCGGACTGAAGCATCACGATGGCGATGAGGGCCAGGGCGATCACAAAGTAGATGATTGAGAAGACGATCTGAACAGGGGTCATGGGTCTCAAATCCTTTCGGGTCAGGTTAATCAAGAAGGGGCAATACGGCCCCGAACAGGCAAAGGCCAGTCTAGCACAGCAGATGGCGGATTGCAAGCACTTTTTTTCGGTTTGTTTCGGATATTTTTCGGCGGATTGCCCATGGCGATCCAACCGGGACGGGGCAAGCGGCTTCCGCAATATCCTCTATATAAAAATCCAGCTGTCCCAAAAATGGGACTATTAAAATTATTTGGTACACGTTACGATATATATTGTGAAAAACCTGCCGGAGAATAGCTGAAAAACTGCGGGAGTTCGCTTGCAGATTGGATGAAAAAGTGGTAATCTGCCGGTAGAAAAAGTACCGAGAGAGGAGTATGCCGCATGCTGAAGCGGAATACCAGGCAGGAGGTTCTGGACTTCATCATCGCCTTTGCAGACCAGCACGGCTATCCGCCCACCATTCGGGAGATCGCGGAGGGCACCCAACTGAAGTCCTGCTCCAGCGTGCAGTACCACATCCGGAAGCTGCGGGAGAACGGCTACCTGGTAGGGGGCAGCGGCCGTCCCCTGGGCGTGTCCTATCCCCAGGAGGATTTGAAGCCGGAGAGATGGAAGATCCCGCTGCTGCGGAACAACCTTCTGGTGCTGCCAGTGATGCGGAGAGAGAACGTGCTGCGCTATGTGTCCTGGCCGGACCTGCCGGCGTCCGAGGGCCTTTTCGCTCTCACGGTCTCCAATACCGCCATCTCCGGCGCCGGAGTGGTCCCTGGGGACATGGTGGTAGTGGACCCCAACACCCAGCCGGGGGACGGAGATCTGGCGGCCATCCTCCTGGAGCGGGCGGTGGAGGTGCGGATGCTGAGGACCGAGGGTGAGGAGTCCTGGTATGCCCCGGCCAACCAGACAGCCGCATATCGGGAGATCAACCCGGAGGGCTGCACGCTGCTGGGCCGGGTGAAAAGCGTGGTGCGGCAGTATTGAGGGGCAGGGGAGACCCTAGCCGCTGGACTTTTCTGGCTCAGCCGTGCAGAAGTTGCCGGAGAACAGGGGATAAAGTTGGGCGTCGTGGGGAATTCTGCACGAAGATTGCTGGAACCCTGCAAAACCCGGCGGCGAAGTCTTCCCATTTCCCCTTCCCTGTGTTAAGATAGGCCCACATTTCCCTTTGCAGAAGAGGAGCTTTCTATCGATGAAGATCGTTGTTAAAGTGGGGACATCCACCCTGGCCCACGCCACCGGCAGGCTGAACATCCGCCGGGTGGAGGAGCTGGTAAAGGTGCTCTCCGATTTGAAAAACGAGGGACATCAGATCATCCTGGTGTCCTCCGGCGCCATCGGCATGGGAGTTGGCAAGCTGAATCTCCCCGGCCGGCCCGGAGACATGCCCACAAAACAGGCTGCCGCCGCTGTGGGGCAGTGCGAGCTCATGTACACCTACGACCGCCTTTTCGGCCAGTACGGCCACACGGTGGCCCAGATCCTGCTCACCCGGGAGGATGTGGACTACCCGGAGCGGCGGCGGAACTTCCAAAACGTGATGGAGCGGCTTCTGGAACTGCAGGCCCTGCCGGTTCTCAATGAGAACGACGCCGTGGCCACCGATGAGGTGGGCGTGGCCACCACCATCGGGGAGAACGACACTCTGTCCGCCATCGTGGCGGGCTGCGTGGGGGCGGACCTTCTGATCCTCCTCAGCGACATCAACGGCCTCTACACCGCAGATCCCCACACCAATCCGGATGCGGTGCTGATCCCAGAGGTGTCCGAGATCACCCCGGCGCTGGAGGCCCTGGCCGGGGGCGCCGGCAGCGCACTGGCCTCCGGCGGCATGGCCACCAAACTGAAGGCGGCAAAGATCGCCAATGCCCAGGGCTGCGACATGGTGATCGCCAACGGGCGCAACCCCGCATTCCTCTATGACATCGCCGCCGGCAACCCCTGCGGCACCCGATTTTTGGGAAGGAGTAAGGAGCTATCATGAGCAGTACGCAGGAAATTCTGGAGCGGGCCAAAGCGGTGAAGACCGCCATGGCCCTGGCCGATACCGAGACGAAAAACAAGGCGCTGTTGGCGATGGCGGAGGCCCTGATGGCCAACACCACCGCCATCCTGGCCGCCAACGCCCTGGACATGGAGTCTGCCCGGGGCAGCATCTCCCCGGTGATGCTGGACCGGCTGGCCCTCACCGCAAGCCGTATCGCCGGCATGGCAGACGGCATCCGGGATGTGGCGGAGCTGCCAGATCCCGTGGGAGAGGTGCTCTCCCACATGGAGCGGCCCAATGGTATGACCATTGAGCGCAAGGCGGTGCCTATAGGTGTCATCGCCATCATCTATGAGAGCCGTCCCAATGTGACATCGGACGCAGCTGCCCTGGCCTTGAAGGCCGGTTCCGCCTGCGTCCTCCGCTGTGGCAAGGAGGCCCACTGCTCTGCCGCCGCCATCACCGCCGCCCTGCAGCAGGGACTGCAGGCAGCCGGTCTTCCGGCAGACGCCCTGGGTCTCGTGGAGGACACCACCCGTGCCTCCGCCACCGCCCTTATGACCGCCTCCGGCTATGTGGATCTGCTGATCCCCCGGGGCGGCGCAGGCCTCATCAAGGCCTGCGTAGAACAGGCCACCGTGCCGGTGATCGAGACAGGCACCGGTATCTGCCATGTCTATGTGGACAAGGACGCAGACCAGGAGATGGCGCTGAATATCCTGGAGAATGCCAAGTGCTCCAGGCCCAGCGTGTGCAACGCCTGTGAGGTGTGTCTCGTCCACCGGGCCATCGCCCCAGACTTCCTGCCTCTGATGGTGCAGCGGCTCCAGAAGGACCGGGAGGCCGCCGGCAAGACCCCGGTGGAGTTCCGGCTGGATCCCCTGGCAGCTGTCCTCATCGACGGCACCCCCGCCGGTCCCAACGATTTCGACACCGAGTTTCTGGACTATATTCTGGGTGTCCGGGTGGTGGAGAACGCAGAGGCGGCCATTGAGCACATCGCCAAGCACTCCACCGGCCACTCCGAGTGCATCGTGACGGAAGATGCGAAGACTGCCCAGCACTTCCTGGCCGCTGTGGACTCCGCTGCCGTGTACTGGAACGTCTCCACCCGCTTCACAGACGGCGGGGAGTTCGGCCTGGGCTGCGAGATGGGCATCTCCACCCAGCGGCTCCACGCCCGGGGCCCCATGGGCCTGCGGGAGCTCTGCACCTGGAAGTACGTCATCACCGGCAACGGCCAGGTACGGTAATCGCATTCATAAGGCTCTCCGGATTTCGGGTCCGGGGAGCCTTTTCAACTGCAAGGGGCTTGTACTTGGGGAGAAAAGGTGCTAAGGTTTGCAAGAATGGATGGGCGAATCGAGACTGGAAGGGATGCTCTTGCGTATGGATGAAGCGAGTACAAAACGGATGAGTATCGATCAGATCGTGGAGGAGTTCGTCCGGGAGAGCGGTCTCATTCTGGAGGAGAACCTCGTAGGGGTGTACCTCCACGGATCTGCGGCGATGGGGTGCTTCAACGAGAAAAAGAGCGACATCGACTTGCTGGTGGTGTCTGAACGGGCGTTGTCTGACGAGACAAAGCGGCGGTACATGGACATGGTGGTCCGGCTGAACGAGAATGCGCCGGCCAAGGGAATCGAGATGAGCATTGTCCGAAAAGACGTGTGCAAGCCCTTTGTCTATCCTACGCCGTTCGAACTGCACTTTTCCGTGGCCCACCTGGATTGGTATCGGACGAATCCAGAGGAGTATATCCAGAAGATGCAAGGTGTGGACAGAGACCTGGCGGCCCATGTGACAATCACCGTTCAATAAAATCGAATAAATCTCATTCACCCCGAACGGTTAGGGCTTTGGCAGTCTTTCTACCTTGGGGCTCACCTATTTCAGCATTCTCCTAATCTCACCCTGATCACCGGGTACCACAAGACAAAACTAGGGGGAGGGCATGCCTATATCAGATCACCCATTGTGGATAGTCCCCGACACTTAACAGCCTGCAAGTCTCTTGGGTTGCAGGCTGTGACATCAGGGCCGTAGGTGACAGGAGTCTCAGTTCTTAACCTCCGTCTGCCCAGCGCAATCACTGGTACAACAGCTTTGTGAACAGTCAACTTCCTGACGTTTGCGTGTTCTCTTCGTTGATCTTACTCTGTCCTTAAAGCCCTGCCCGCGCCGTGCAATCACTAGCGCAGCGGCTCTGTGAATGGTCAATTTCATGGGGGTTGCATATTTCTCTTTACCGATCCTGCTGGTATATGCCGGATTAACCTTCTGAAATCCAACACCGTATTTCTTGCAAAGGTTCTCCGTCCAGGACCGATACCTGCTGTAATCTAGCGCGTGGACCATCTTGTTGTACTGCTTGCCTTGCCTACGCTTTCCAGGAAGCGTTTTGGACTTTTTCTTGGTGAAATCAAGGTCCTCGATGATAATGTCTTTTCCCGCATCGCGAGCGTCACGGACAAGATTGCTTAGCTTCTCTTTTATCTCGGACTCTGCCTTCGTCCCAGAACCATGGAACTTCAGCTCAATGTGTTTACCAGAGACCATGTTTCCGTGCTCGTTGGTCTCTGCCACTTCTAGAAATCCATCGTTGAAGTCAACACCAAAAACGCCATACTTTTTGGTTGTCACCAGAGGCACACTCACAGAGAACATAGCCGTTAGGTACCATCTGTTGTGTTTTTTGGAGATCCTGTAGGTGATAGGCTGGTTTCTCTGGATTGCAGCCTGCAGTTCGTCCTGCATATAAGGGAAGCGAAGGTGCTTAATCACTATCACCTTACTTGCGGTCTTCTCACCTTTCTTGGCCTTCTTGCTCTTCTTGTCTCCCTGGATCTCTTCATTTTCATCTGTCTTAGGACGAAATGGCCTGTCCTTGAGCAGAACCATCGTGAAATCCTTATCGGTATCATTATACCGAAGCTGCAGGATCTGATTTCCGAACTTCTCGCCTCCTGCGCCCAGTAAGAAGATACCTGCATCACGCTTCTTCACAAAGTCATTGTGCCACTTTTTGCTGGAGCGGTACCCGTTCTCTTCGAGGTGATGCTGCTTAGAGAACAGCTTCTTCGTACCAAAGCACATTGAGACCTTGCCTTCGCCGATCGCCTTTTCGAGGTTCTCCATCTTCTGCTTCAGCCGGTTCCGCTTGTCCTTCAGGTGGTACAGTGATTCCTTCGATTCTCTGAGCTTCTCCAGATCCTCTTTCGGCAGGAGGTTTTGACCGGCGAGGGTCTTCATCTCGTCCACAGCCTGCTGCAGGGGTTCGATCCTGGCATCCACGGCACTCAGCTTGCCTGACAGTTGCTCGTACTCCGTTTTCATCAGCGCAAGAAGAGCACTGATTCTTCCCAGCATATTGAAAATGATGGAATTAACAGTGCGCTTCAGGACACCTGGCTCATCTTGCTCACTTTTCCTAAGGGGTGCCTTGGTTACCGCAGAGATATACTCAGACCTTTTGACGTTGCCGAGAACACCGTGATTCAGATCCTGGTACACCCTTCGCTCCAATTTGCAGTAAAACGGAAGGTACTCATCCAGGTAAGTGTTAAGGCACTCCAGTGCTTCCCGGTTCTCCTTCTCCTCCGGTGTCTCCCCCTCCTTTGCAGCAGGGATCTTAGGGAGGCACATGGTTACAGCATAAGTGCGACTCGCAATGCGGCGGTCAAGGTTGTGTACCTCGCAGTTGATCTTTTCCTCCGGTTCGCTCTGCAGCTGGTTTGCATCCATAATCCATACACCTGCCTTTCTGCTTGTCTCTGATAGACAGCCGTGAGGGCTGCCGCTAAGTCTGTCTATCAGGGAAATCCTGTTGTCTATCAGGGAAATCCTGTTGTCTAAGAGCTGATGGTAGAAAAGGGAGCGGCAAGGAGGTTGGCTTAGTGCTATGTGTTCTAGCTTAAGCCGCTATGTATAACCCTGAGGATGGTGTCATTGCCTATCGCAAAAACATCTTGTCCTGATCAAAAAGAGTGTCTAAGTGAGACTATTCTCAATCGGTAAAGATGTATCCCATGAGCCAAGTCACACAATTCTCTGATAGCGCATTGAACAAATTATATATAAACAAAGTTTCTGACATTTGGCAAGCGTATGCCGAACTTTGGGTTCTTGCCCTTGTTGCGCTTTGCTTCGATGAAACGGATATCATCTTTCACATTGGCGAATTATAACGTACGCTATATGGCAAAAGACGATCTCTGCATTGTTCAGCTCCGTAGCAATACCGGCCTACCACAGTATCATAGCAAATACACTGGTGCCCGCAGTCTTCACCGTCCAGCTTTCTAAACGGTAATGTTTAGAAAATTCATGCACAGGCTGATGTTGCGGCCAAAGTCAGGGACAGGGCAAATCCCTCCTATATCAGCCATTTCCATCTACTTACATTCCCAGCAATTTGAGATAGCATTTGTCCTGTTCGAACGTATCTGCGTTCCACCGTAGCGCAGCTGCACCGCGATGTTCTTCAATGGTTTCCCTGGCATCAAACCAGGCCAACTGTTTGCTGGGTGAAAAGGTGTTGAACCATGCCAACAGTCTCTTATACTTGTCCATCTCATCTTTCGATGCTTCAGGGCTGTTCAGCCTCTCTTCCAGAGCCTTCTTTGCGTTCTCGGCGAGCGTTGCATAGTACTCACGATAAGACAATGCGATGAATTGAACAAACAGCCTGCCTATAATCGCTTCCCCGCTCTGGCCTCTCAGCCCCCGCGGATCATCATATCCATCCCCCATTTCGATGATATTCTCAATGCTCTCCCGCCTGCGGTATTTCTTCAATGCCTCAAACGGGTCCGCCTCATTGTCCGAAATCTGGCAGAAAAAACCTTGGTAGTTTTGAAACTCTTCACATGCCTCATGGTTAAACTCTACATTGCAACCGCCACTCTTTCTCTTGTCGAAGCGAATCTTGAAAAAGGTGTTTACCAATCTCTGGTCTGCAGGGGATAGTGCCTCAACAACAGGTTCGGCAATCAGCATCTCTCTCACCTCATAAAGCTGAGACTCGAACGCCGTGTTGGCTGCAGACGCCTTTGAACCATCGTAGTAGATGTGTAAGTAAAGCTGTGCCGGCACATCCTCACACTTCGTCTCGCCCTTCTCATAGGACATGTACCGGAAGGTCTGTTCAACAGGAACCGTTATTCCGTGGAGAGATCTTTCGTATGGACAGGCCGTGGAAATCCGGTTCAGTTCTGCTCTATGCGCATCAATCTGCGTCCTCACCCAATCAATGCTGCTCGGGATGGGCATGATATAGTGGGTGGCATCGCGGGAAAGAGCAGCTACATTATGGGACGAATAGAAACCTTTGCCCTCAATCAACTCTACGGTCTTCTTGTTCAGAAAACGCATCGGTCGGAGTGCGTTATTGATAGACCTCACTTCAGAAATGCCGTTCTGCCGCATCGTGCAGGCCACCGGCCTGCCTGAGTCCTCGGAATAGAGCACCAAAGCTTTGACGGTATTGCCAACATTCACTGCAAAGTGCCTTTGATAGGTGGAATGGGCGGCTATATCATATGCCAGGTAGGTTTGAGACGGCAGCTTTTGCGCTTCAATAGTAAAGTATTTTTGTTGGACTCTGTCATCGTTTCCAAGCTTTACAAATAGATCTGCACAAACGCTATCGTTGATTCGATCCGAATATGGCAGCGGATGATTTAACTGCCATGTCTCAATCTTGGTCAGAGCATCTCCGTCGGTTGCTGTTAAGAATCTTGCCATAGAAATGATCTTCTGCGCTGTTCCCGCATCGCTACAGGCAGCATTCAAAGCTTTATCTATCCCGGAAGTGCGCCCGCAAAAGTCCAGGATGTTCATCATGTCTGTATGCTTACAGACTGCATACCAGTTGGTCTTTCTGCGCCGAGTCGCTTGCCCTGCATATTCTGTGATTTGAGTACCTTCATCAACGGCAGAGTTCTCTGCTACGGTGTTAGGATTGTCTGGTGAGGTATCTGAATCGCTCGAAGCACTCATATTGTTGAGTTTTGCAAACACCTCATCTATGTTGTTTCTATAGACCTTGTCCGGATTAGCTGGGGCTTTGTAGCGGGTCTCTACCATCTCAGTGCTGCCGGCAGGTATCTTGCCAAGCAGCTTTTTGCTCAGCGTCCGGGCACGTCTCAGAGCCGGATCATACTGTGTTGTTTTTTCCCAGATGTAGGTATCCCCGTTGGGACGCTTTTCACGCTCCGTTCTGGTCACCGGCTCGAGGTTTGCCTTTCTAGGCATGAAGCATTCTCCTTTTACGCAAGTCCGCTGTCAGCAGGCCTGCCGGTGTATTCGCTTCCTATCTTAATACGGGTTTGTTTCAATGTCAAGAGGATTTTTCGTCAAAATTGGAAATTTTTCATAAATCCCCGCTGCCCCAAGACTGTACCCATCAGCTGAACCCATCGCAGACCTGCCATTCGCCTCTCAGAAACAGATCTTCTGCATCATAGCGCACTAAGATTATTTCAATGATCAAGACTAATTTATCATGAATAACCATCTTAAACAGCTGTTTGCTCTCGGCCCTGATGCTTACGCTGTTCTGGCTTACTCCCATGCCTACCTCGCTGGTTGCTTGAACAAAGCAATGAGCCTTGAAGTCTTTGTCTTTTTGATCTGCAAATTACTGCAATGCTTATTCTAATACGGGGCACTCCTGCTTGTTAAAAGTTTTTTCAATGACAACATGTTTAAATCACCGATCTTCTAGATGCATCCACTCTAACTGGTCTATAGCAGCACCTACCGCTCATAGCACTGAGGATGGATCTATCATTCGACATTCGAATGTTTCCCTCCGATTCAGTGCACCGAAATTAACAGAGATCTGCATTTGTTGAATTTCATACTTAATCATGTATAATCTGTCAAACCGTCAGCATTTTTAGACCATTTTCTTGATAGAAACTGGTTTGATAGACTGATTGAATCATGGCGGGATATAGAGTAGCATTTAAACTAGGCTATATCACTTTGTGATCAGGCAACGGGGTGTGAACTACAAAATCCCATAATTCGCATACCATCGTTAGATATATTCGATTTTCCAAAACTGTTAATCAACCCTCCAACGGGGCAAGCGCCTCTATGGAAAGCCGATTTCAGAGGCCTTCGGACCGGTGCAGAGCGAATTCTACTGGGACAGCATTTGGAATGACGTGGCAGACGCAGAGAATGCGGTCCAGGGAAACCCAGTCTATGTGATTCTGAATTTGTGCAGGGTGCTGGCGTACGGCACAGGGGGATTGATCCTGTCTAAGCGGGAGGGCGGAGAATGGGGTATAGCCAATCTTCCGGAGAAGTATCACGGCCTCGTTGCATCCGCACTGCAGGCATACCACTCTGACGAGATGTTTGAGCAAGATGACGCGCTTGCGGGTAATTATGCAGCCTACATGCTGGACCGGATCAGAAACTGCGCAGTGAGAGGAACATCTGCATTAGAAGAGCCACCTTGTATGGATTCCCTGTATTCTGACATTTCTCAGAGCGAAAACCGGACAAAAGGAGTTAGAAGTCATGGAAATTAGAAAGCTGGCAGAATCCGATTATGATGCAGTACTGGAACTGTATCAGGCGTTGGATGAACTTCATGTGCAGGCACGGCCGGACTGTTTTGTCCATCAGGAGGACTCCTATCCCAAAGACGCCTTTCTTCAGAATTTGGCAAACTCTATCGCGTTTCAATTGGGCGCCTTTGTGGATGGGCAACTTGTGGGCATTGTCCGGGCAACGCTCTGGGAAGAGAGTGAGATGATCCAGGGGGTTAGGACCGTATGCCTGGACGATATCTATGTCTTGCCTGCCTATCGCCGCAGGGGGATCGCAGCAAAACTCTTTTCTGCGGTGGAGGCCTGGGCAAAAGAGCAGGGAGCGATTCGTCTGGATTTACACGTATGGGCCTTCAACAAGGATGCGATCACCATGTATCAGGCCATGGGGATGACACCCCAGCGCTATGTGTTTGAGAAGAAGCTGTAGGGCGAGAACAGACGAATCGTTTGTATGCAAATCCTTCCTCGTGGAGGAGATAAATTAGTCCGATAAATCTGGATTTATGGAGAAAAAGATTCATGAATGCACAAATGCTTGGCTTGTTTAGCGGGTTCCCAACGCTTCATTTTCCTGATGCCGTTGTGAATCGTCTCAAAGAAGAATTATCTGTTCGCAAAAGGCTTGTGTTTATAAGCGCATGGCCGTCTGAATATCAACGCAATGATAATGATGCTGCCGGTATGCACGGTATGTTTGAAGAATGTGGTTTGCCATTTTCTGGATACTATGTAATTGACAACAGAACAGAGGCAGTTTTCGCGAAAGAGCTCATCCGAACGGGTTCGTGTATCTTCCTTATGGGCGGCAATGCAACGCAGCAATTTCAACTGCTGCGTAGAAAAGCGATTGTTGATGAAATCCGCAGTAGTTCGGCGGTGATTTTAGGGGTGAGCGCCGGGGCGATCAATATGGCAAAGCGTTCGGTCGATATTTGGGAATCCTTGACGCCTTACGATGGACTTGCCCTTATCGATATTACAATCAAAGCTCATTTTGACATGAAAAACAAAGAATTGGTACAGACATTGAAGCAAGTCTCCATGGAACTCCCTATTTGTGCAATGGAAGATGACAGCGCTATTTTTGTAAAAGACGGATACGCCTCGCTGACTGGGCGGATATATCGAATCCTTAACGGGAAAATAACGGTGCTTTCGCAAGAGATGTTGGAATCTATATCAAACCGATAAAATTCTGTAATAGTCTGGATTTCGCGAGGGACGATGCATGAGAAAATCAGTGTTTTTGGGAATGCTGGCCTCCCTTTTCTTTGCGGCCACCTTTGTTTTGAACCGCAGCATGAATCTGGGCGGCGGCTACTGGATGTGGAGCGCCAGCCTCCGCTACCTTTTCATGCTGCCCATGACTTGGGTGCTGGCGAGCTGCCGCGGCGGCGTTGGCCCTGTGTTGAGAGAGGTAAAGGCGAACCCTGGCCCCTGGCTGCTGTGGAGTACGGTGGGCTTCGGGCTGTTCTACGCGCCGCTGACTTGGGCATCCGTGTACGGAGAGAGTTGGTTCGTGGCGGCCACCTGGCAGCTGACCATCGTGGCTGGTATCCTCCTGACGCCGCTGTTTGGGAAGAAGATCCCCGGAAAGAATCTGGCCTGTTCCGGTGTGATCCTGATGGGGGTGTTCCTGCTGCAGGCGGCGCACTTTCGCACCATGCGGCTGGAGGGAACCCTGCCGGCGCTGGTGCTGATTCTGATTGCAGCGTTCTCCTATCCCCTTGGAAATCGCAAGATGATGGCCTGCTGCCCTCCGGCGTTCTCCACCTTCCAGCGGGTATTTGGCTTGACCCTCTGCAGCATGCCGTTCTGGCTGCTGATGAGCGGGATCGCCCTGGCCAGTCACGGAGTGCCCTCGGTGGGACAGGTTGCACAGGGCTTCAGTGTAGCGCTCTTCTCTGGCGTCATCGCTACGATGCTCTTCTTCGAGGCCACGAACCGCTCCAAACAAGACGCCCGGCAGCTCGCCATGGTGGAGGCGACCCAGTCTGGGGAGGTGTTGTTCACAATCCTGGGCGGCGTACTGTTTCTGGGAGACAGTCTGCCCACGCTGGTTGGCTTCGCTGGGATTACGCTCATAGTAGCGGGCATGGTAGCCAACAGCTTTGCTGCGGCAAGGTAGGATGGCAGAACAAGCTGCTTTGTTATGGAGCTATTAAGAGTACAGGTTCCTGCCGTTTCGGGCGTAGAGAGAAATTGGTATTTTGAGGATGGTTTTGATGGAAATCAACGTTGATTTTTTAGTGTCTGGCTGTAATACACAGTGCAAGCACTGCTATGTGAATGGAGGCCCCGGCCCTTTGATGCGAACTGACGATGCGTTGGCTTGCATTGAAAAGTTGGATCAGATTGCTGCCTTCTTTCCGAATAGCATGTCCTTTACACTAGATCACGAGCCGATGAACCATCCCGAAATTGGAATGATCCTCGATGCGGCATCGCACACAAAGCACATTACAAATTTCCACCATGGCATGACTACGGGTTTGGGACTGATGGCCAGAGGCGATCGGGAAGCGGTCATCCAGGCCTATCTTGAAAACGGATACATTGAGTTTGGCATCACCCTCCACGGTGTTTCCGCACATCACGATGAAATTGTGAACCGAAAAGGCGCATTCGAAAAAGCGGTTGCGGCAGCTCGCTTCTTATCGCAAATGGGCTGCACGGTACAGATATCGTTGATGGTGAATCGGTTTTTCGCAGAGGACGCGGACCAAATCAGCCGTCTTATAGACGATGTCAAGGCGGATGACATTTATTTTGCTATTCCGATTTTTACGCCGCATGCAAATATGATGCGGTTTGAGCCGTATCGTGCAACGCTGGAGACTTTTGAGGCGATCCTCTGCTACTTGCCGAGATGGAACCAAAATGCGGAGGAAATATTAGAAAAGGCACGGGAAAATTCTGTTGGTATGGCGGAAAAAAGGCTGGAAAGCATGGATTTGCAAAGCCTTTGGAAGGAAGAGCAGGACACGCTGTATCTCTCGCTTCATCAGGACTGTATGCTGTATGTCGGAAATTCTGGTGTAGAGACGCAAGTGATAGGAGATTTGCGGGAGCTAGCGCCTGAAATGGTCGCCGATGTTATCCGGAACCTACCAGGGAATTCCGATTACGGTGCATTTTATGATATTGCGAATTTGCCCAGTATGGCAAACACTCTGGAAGCGGTAAAGGCGCTTCCGCGGAACCTTGTCTACGGAGACTTTGCAAGCATTCTTTACCGTGCATTTGCTGATCTTGATATTCCTACTAAATTGCTTTCAAAAATATGATTTCTCACTTACGCAAATGCTGAGACCCTCTTTGAGAACACTTTTGGCGAAAGGAATTGGAACACATGGAAATCAGAAAACTGACGGAGTCTGATTATGAGCAGGTCTTGGAGCTGTATGTGGCGCTGGATGACCTCCACGCCAAAGCGAGGCCGGACTGCTGTGTGCTGCGGGAGGGGGAGGAGACCTATCCCCGGGAGGCGTATGCGCAAAATCTGGCCGACCCAGAGGTTTTGCAGCTGGGAACCTTTGATGGGGAGCGGCTGGTGGGGGTGGTCCGGGCGACGCTGTGGAACGAGAGTGGCATGGTCAAGGGGCTGAAGAACGTTTGCCTCGACAACATCTATGTCATACCCGCCTATCGCCGCCGAGGGATCGCTGCAAAACTCTTTGCCGCGGTGGAGGCCTGGGCAAAAGAGCGGGGAGCGGTTCGCCTGGATGTGTACACCTGGGACTTCAACAAGGGAGCCATCGCCATGTACCAGGCCATGGGCATGACGCCGCAACAGTACGTGTTTGAGAAGAAACTGTAGGGCGAATTGCAGCAGATCATTTGGCAGATCGTGCTCATGGTGAAAATGAATCGTAATGATAAATCGGGATTTAAAGAGGTCAAGTAAGTAATGGAGTATAAAAATATTTTACAAGCCGATTGCCGCAAATCATTTCGTGAATGGCTCAGCGTTTATTCAGAACAAGAGACAGAACGCTGGGTTAATGTAAAACGTGGAAATCCTGTTGATGACACCCACTTTTGGTATATTTATGCTGTGGGAGAAGCGCTTTGCTATGGCTGGATAGACAGCACCCACCGAATCATTGACGGAAAGAGGTTGCAGCGCTTTACTCCCCGTAAAAAGGGGAGTAAGTGGACAGAACTCAACAAGGAGCGCGTTCGCAGACTGGACGCTTTAGGTCTGATGACTGATGCGGGAAGAGCAGTCCTCCCTGCTATGGGGATTCGCAGTTTTCATATTGACCCTGATATTGAGGCGACACTGAAGGCTGCACGGGCATGGTCAAAGTTCAAATCATTTCCTCCCTTATACCAACGGGTGCGAGCGGGAAATATCGCCTTCTATAAGAAACGAAACCCAGAGATGTACGACCAAATGTTGGTGCACTTAATCGAGGAGACCAGACAAGGTAAAATGTTTGGCGAATGGAATGACTATGGCAGACTATTAGATTATTAAGTTCCCGTTTGTCCAGAAAGCAACAGCGATGCAAATGAGAATTCAGAAAGAGGAGGGGATATTTGCTGGACCAGACCGGTTTTGACCTCTGGGCCGACGATTACGACAAATCTGTCGGCCTCTCAGACGAAGACAACACTTATCCATTTGCTGGGTACAAGGATGTGCTGGGCCGCATCTTTCGAATTGTCATGGAGAAGCCGCATGCCGCGGTGCTGGACATTGGGTTCGGCACCGGTACCCTTACAGCCAAGCTCTATGAGCACGGCTGTGTGATCTTTGGCCAGGACTTCTCGCCCAGAATGATCGAACTGGCAGGGGAGAAGATGCCGGATGCCCATATCTACCGGGGGGACTTTGCCCAGGGATTGGTAGAGCCGTTGCTGCACCACACCTACGACTTCATCATAGCAACGTACTCCCTCCACCACCTCACAGACGACCAGAAGGTCGCATTCCTCCGCACCCTGCAGGGCTGTCTCAAAGAGAATGGCCAAATCCTGATCGGCGATGTGGCCTTTGCAACCAAGGAGCAGCTGGAGCGGTGCCGAGAGATGGCCGGCGAGGCGTGGGATGACGAGGAGTTCTATTTCGTCTTCGAGGAACTGCAGCGTGTGTTACCGGCGCTCTCCTTTACCCAGGTCTCCCACTGCTCGGGGGTCCTCACGCTGCCTCGGTAGCTTCTGCTATGAGACAGTCCATTCTCCTGAAAGAAGAGAGTGTACTCCTGTTTTCAGAGAACAGGCTCCATTTAACATGTCAAAAGGGCGGTATTGGCAATGCAATACCGTCCTTTTGATACCTTTTTCTGCTTTGCGATTCGCTGTGCGATGCGGGATGCCAGTGGTATCCTATCAGGCTGGCGGACAATCCGGTACCACCGTGTCTTCCTCCGCTGCGGACGCCGGGAGGGAGAACACCACATGGGCAGTGCTTTCGGGAACTTCCAGGTCTGAGAAGTCCTTCGGGGAGATGGTGAGGTTCAGCACTGTGCCGTCTACATCTAAGTCCACCGTACGGCCATCTGCTTTGAGTTTGACGTACAGTTCCTGGAGACATTCCCGCTGGCACTGGATGCGAGCCTCCAATGCCATGGCTTTTGCCGCCGCAGCGTCCGCCTCACACTGCTCCAGATCTGCAGCGCACTGTTCCTCCAGGAAATGCCCGTCCTTGACATACTGGTCCAGAAGTGCTCCGTAGTATGCCACCCGCTCCCGGAAGTACTCCTCTGCCCAGCGGGTGCCATCTGGCAAGCCCTCTGTACAGAGCCGATCCCCATACTGGAGTTCCGGCCCCTCTTTCTGGAGCATCGCCAACTTCTCCGCCTGCTGCTCCAGGGCATCGGCTTCCTCTTCGTAGGTCTGCAGGGACTTCCCCTGATAGAGGGTTTGGGGATCTGGCTTTGCCATGGCATAGAGGGTGAGGGCGGTATTCGGTTCTGTATTGTCCAAGGTGGCGGCCGTGTTGTACTGGACGGACTTTCCATGCCAGGAGATGACCTCTTGATACACATCTGCGGCGTCGCCCGATGGGATCTGGGTGCCATAGGGGGCGGGATCCTCCACTTCATTTTGGGCTGGGATCTCATCATCAGGTACAGATTCCTGGGGGAGAAGGCGCACCGTGAAGACGGCGACTGCAACCAGCACCAGGCAGGCCGCTGCGGTGATGGCCTTGGTGCGCACCTTCCGCCAGTGTGCCTGGGAGGCCTGCGCCGCTTCCGATGGCCCGGTCATGGCGTCTTCCACGTACCTGCTGTCTATCTCGCCGATGTAGTCCAGCAGACGGTCTTCTTTTTTCATACCGTGATGCCCTCCTTTTTCAGATACTTCCGCAGTTTCTCCCGTGTGTGGTGCAGGGAGACGGAGACCTTGCTCTCCGTAAAGCCATATGCCCGGGCGATGTCCTGCACCGAGTCCAGAAACCAGTACCGCCGGACAAAGATCCGCCGGCTGTCCTGGGACAGGGACTCCAGGAACTGGTCTAAGGCGTGTCGGATGGTGAGGGAATCCACGATGGCGTCTGTGTCCTCGGCGGGAAGGCACTGAGACAGTTCCTCCAGTGCCAATTCCCGCTGTCCACCGCCCCGCTTTGCCGCGGTGCCGGCCTCCAGCCGGTTGATGGCCACGTTGCGCACCAGTTTGCCGAGGTAGGTGCGGAGATTCTCCGGCTCATGGGGCGGGATAGAGTTCCAGCACCGGAGCAGGGCATCGTTGAGACACTCCTCCGCCAGATGAACATCGTGGAGAATGCCGTATGCCGCAGACCGGCAGTACGCCCCGTATTTATGCTGGGTCTCCTCCAGAGCCGTTTCAGACCGCTGGAGGTACAACGCGATGATATCGCTGTCTGCGTGCATCCCTGTCCCTCCTTCCTCGCAATTCCCTCTGCCAGTATACACCGGATTTCGACCCGATTCCTTACACCTTCTTCCGAAAAATCTGCTTCATCGGGAAACCGCAGTCTCCGGCTCGCGAAGACTGCGGTTAGACAGACTTATGGGTTTTGCAGCATGGGCGTGGTGCCGAAGAGGACGGAGCGGAAGAGCTCACCCGTCTGATCTCTCCCCAGATGTTTGCGGAAGACGTCTGTAGAGGGACCACCCCGGCTGAGAAGACCCTCTACGTAGATGGAGGCCATGCCCCGCTTTTCGGAGGCGGCACAGGGAGCTGCGGTATCGGCCAAGTCCAGAAATGCGGTGAGGCTGTCTTTTACTGCATTGTCCATGGCTGTTGTATCCGCTTTCTTGCCCTTCTTGGAGAGACTCTGGGGGAGACGAAGACCATCGTACCAATGGGTGCCGGGATCCCGCTCCGGGAGAGCTTTGTACTTCTGCTGGACCGCATCCAGGGGAGAGAGGTCCATGGGGCTGAGAAAAGTGTTGTAGTACTCCAGGATCAGGGTGTCCGCCCCCATGGCGTGAATGCGGTCGTAGGAGAAGAGGGGGAGGTCCCGCTCCAGGGGATTCAGGATCAGGGTATCCATCTGCATCATGCCGAGAAAGCCCTTGGCGGAGAGAAGGGACAGGTGGCCCAGTTCCGGCAGGTTGTATGCGGAGATGTTGAATTGCATGCCCTGCACCTTCAGGGTGCGGTACGGGCCGGGGTCCAGTTCTTCGATGGGAGTGCGGGCGCGAATGAGCTGCAGCATGTCGTCCAGCATGTTGTGTTTTCCTCCAGTGCCGCAAAGAGCGGAAGAATGCACTCCGGCGATCTGGTACCGGAGCAGTTGATTTCTATATCCCATTATACGGGTGCCCTAGCTGAAAAGCAAGCAACAAAACAAAAGAAATGTTTCAAAGCGCTGGAAATATGGGCCTTTTTCCCCTTGACAGTCCCCGCTTAGAGCCTTATTCTGTTAGATATTCGAAGTATTCATGGAGATGACCTTGATGACCCAACAGCAGCAGGAGGAGCTGAATCGGTTCTTCGTGCACGTATTCAATCAGATCATGGCACTGGAAGAGGCGGCCCTGCGGGATGTGGGGGCCAAAGACCTGTCTGTAAAGGAACTCCATGTGCTGGAGGCCGTGGGAGATCTCACCGCAGAGGGCCGCAACACCATGACACAGATCGCTGATGCGCTGAGCATCCGGGTGAGCACCCTTACCACGGCGGTGAATACGTTGGTGCGCAAGGGGTATTTGAAACGGGGCGGGGAGCCGGGAGACCGGCGCATCATTCGCGTAACGCTTACACCCCGGGGCCAGGAGGCAGACCGGGTCCACGAGGCCTTCCACATCAAGATGGTGCAGGACGCCTCTGCCGGCCTCTCCGATGACGCCCTGGACGTGTTGTTCCAGTCCCTCCACCAGTTGGAGGACTTCTTTATGGAGATGAGCCGGCGGGGCAGGGATTCCGCCGGCCGGGAAGGGCATACTACAGACGAGCCTCAGACAGAGGAAACCCAGGATTGAGACCAACCCCACAGTGTATAGGAAGCCGGCAGTACCGGAGGAAAGGGGAAATGCGCCATGGCCATTCGTTTTCTCACAGACAGCACAGCGGATATCCGCCCGGAGGAGGGCGCCAAACGGGGCATTGAGATCGTCCCATTGAAGCTGCAGTTCGGGGACTACACCTACCTGGACGGCCTGGATCTGGACCATAAGGCCTTCTATGAGAAGCTGGCAGAATCGGACGAGCTCCCCACCACCAGCCAGGCCAGCCCGGACGACTTCCTCCAGCACTTTGAGGCGGCGAAAGCCCAGGGAGATACGCTGATCTGCGTCCTTCTGGCAGCTGCCCTCTCCGGCACCTGTCAGAGCGCCAGGATCGCCCAGACCATCTGCGACTATGAGAACATCTATGTGGTGGACTCCACCCAGACGGTGCTGGGACTACGGCTGCTGGTGGACGCCGGCATTCGGATGCGGGATGCCGGACTGCCTGCGGAGCGGATCGTCTCCAAACTGGAGGAGATGAAGGGGAGAGTGCGGCTCCTTGCCGTGGTGGACACCTTGGAGTACCTCCACAAGGGCGGACGGCTGCCTGCCGCCGTAACCGTAGTGGGCGGGCTATTAAAGGTGAAGCCGGTGATTACCCTGGACAAGGGATCCATCCGCCTGGTGGGAAAGGGGATGGGCACCAAAGGCTCTATTGCCGCGGTGCTGAAGTGCATCGGCACCAACTTCAACCGGGATCCCCGGATCCCTGTGTACTACGGCTATACCGCCACAGACACCCTCTGCAATGAGTTGAAGGCCCAGGTGGAGAAGGCCTACGGCGTCTTCCCCTGCGAGGTGCACTCGGTAGGCGCCGTGATCGGCACCCATGTGGGACCCAATGCGGCAGTGGTGGTGTACCTGGAACTGGGAGAGGACGAGTAAGGCACCGGGACAACGAATCAGACTCTTGATACCGGCCATGCCGCAGATAGCGGCCTGGCCGGTTGTTTCAACTCTGTGATAATGTCCCATCCTGTGCGACCTTTTGTCTCGGTGTGTGTGGTATCCTGAGGAACAGAAAGGCGGGGGCTAAGACAGGAAAAGGCTGTCCCGCTGCATCAAAGGAGGGAATGTATATGCCGGGCAATGTACCAGAGTTCACGGAAGAGGACAAAACTGCGCTGGAAGCTTTGGCTGATGAGGCCGAGCCGTTCTTCTTACCGCATCAGCCGGAAGAACTGAAGACGGGCACAAAGAACACCAGGCATCGGAAGTCCCGAAAGGCAGATCGGGAGGAGAGACCAGAAGGAGTATCAGACGAGGAATGGGCGATCTTTCAGAGTACGTCTTTCTGCGGGGGAGTCCAAGTCATAACCGTTGAAGAACTGCTGAAGGGGACATCGTATGAGAAAGATATGCACCAGAGAATAGCAGACGAGGAGAAAATTGATTGAAGGTAGAATACATCGGAGACTCACGGATATTTGAGCGCAACAAAGCATACCTGTCATGAGTGTAGAGCGGGGCTGGTATCGGATCTATATTGAAGAAGAGAAAGGCGATTACCTCTTTCCACATGAATCCTTTCGGATAGTGGAGGGCTCGGTTGATGATTCGTTTGGGTCCTGCGCAGAAGGGGAGAATGTGAGGGAGACTCCAGTCAAGACTTCGGAAGAATCGCCCCTTCGCCCTGGGGGATATTGTCATTGCCAAGAAGGTCGAGGTGCAAGAACCAAGAAAAGGCGAGTTTGAGTCTGAAAAAGCGCAGATCATCGTGAGAGAGATCCAGTGGGATGGTGCCTATGGACCGATTATTGAGCAGAATAGGCTGTTCGAGATATTGGAGTGTTGAGCCTGATTTGCAAGCCGTCTGCGGGGAGACCTACAGGCGGCTTTTCGTGTTCTGGCGCGGTCCATTGGCTGGACTGCCAGAGATCGAAAATATTTTGAAAAATCTGTATTTCCCTGTTGACACCCGCTCTCAGACGTGCTAACATGTGAGCAGTTGTTCAGATGTTTGAAAAAGGAGGCCTGTGGGATGGAATTTCCGGAGATCGAACGCTGCGGTTTTCTCTGTGTCCACGAGGATACGGTGAAGCAGGTCTTGGCAGAGATGCCAGGGGATGAGACCCTATACGATCTGGCGGAGCTCTTCAAGGTCTTTGGGGACTCCACCCGGATCAAGATCCTCTACGCCCTCTTCGAGGCAGAGCTCTGCGTGTGCGATATCGCGCAGCTGCTGGGGATCACCCAGTCTGCGGTTTCCCATCAGCTGCGGGTGTTGAAGTCCTCCCGGTTGGTGAAGGCCCGCCGGGACGGCAAGACCGTTTTCTACGCGCTGGCCGATGACCATGTGCGCAAGATCATTGCCCAGGGCATGGACCACGTCCTGGAGTGAATTCGAGAAAGGTGAGATCGTCATGAAGAAAGTGTACAAACTGGTGGATCTGGACTGCGCCAACTGCGCCGCCAAGATGGAAGACGCCATCAAGAAACTGCCCGGGGTCTCCGATGCCTCGGTGAACTTCCTCAGCCAGAAGATGACCATCGTCGCGGACGATGTGGCAGCGGTGATGCCGGATGTGCTCAAGTGCATCCAGAAGGTGGAGCCGGACTGCCAGGTGGTAATGTAAGAAGAGTGCGATAGGACGCCGCCCGGACCAGACGCTGTTCCGGGCGCTGTCTTTCTCTGGGAGGTATTCTTATGACCAAGAAGCAAAAGAAGATGCTGGTGCGGATCCTTGTCTCCGGCGGACTGCTGCTGGTACTGTCTCTGCTGGATCACCTCATGCCGGCGATTCCCATGCCATTCTCCTTCCCGGTGCTCACCAAAGCGGGGGAGAGCGGACCGTGTCTCTCGCTGGGCCTTCTCTTCCTGATCCCGTACTTTGTGATCGGTTGGGACGTCCTTCGCAAGGCCATCCGCAATATTATGAACGGCCAGGTGTTTGATGAGAACTTCCTGATGGCTCTCGCCACCGTAGGTGCCCTGGCTCTGGGGGAGTACGCCGAGGCCGTAGGCGTCATGCTCTTCTACCAGGTGGGCGAGCTCTTCCAGTCCTATGCCGTGGGCAAGTCCCGCCAGTCCATCAGCGACCTCATGGACATCCGGCCGGATATCGCCAACGTGGAGCGGGACGGCGTCATCTCCGAAGTGGACCCCGAAGAGGTGGAAGTGGGGGAGACCATCGTGGTGCAGCCCGGCGAGAAGATCCCTCTGGACGGCATCGTGCTGGAGGGCAGCTCCGCCGTGAACACCGCAGCCCTCACCGGCGAGTCCGTACCCCGGGATGTAGTGCCGGGAGACGAGCTGCTCTCCGGCTGCGTGAACCTCACAGGCCTGCTGCGGGTGCAGACCACCAAGGAGTTCGGGGAGTCCACCGTGGCCAAGATCCTGGACCTGGTGGAGAACGCCTCTTCGAAAAAGGCCAAGGCGGAGAACTTCATCACCCGTTTTGCCCGGTACTATACTCCCACCGTGGTGTTCTGTGCACTGGCTCTCGCCATCATCCCCTCCCTCTTTGTAGGGCAGTGGACCATGTGGATCGGGAGAGCGCTCACGTTTCTTGTCATAAGCTGCCCCTGCGCTCTTGTGATCTCCATCCCGCTGAGCTTCTTCGGCGGCATCGGCGGCGCCTCCAGCAAGGGCATCCTGGTGAAAGGCGGCAACTATCTGGAACTGCTGGCCAGCGCCAAGATCGCCGTTTTCGACAAGACCGGCACCCTCACCCAGGGGGTCTTCGCCGTGTCTGAGGTGCACCCCCAGAACGTTGATAAGGAGAAGCTGCTGGAGGTGTCCGCCCTGGCAGAGCAGTTCTCCTCTCACCCCATCGCCCAGTCCCTCCGGAAGGCATGGGGCGGGGAGATCACCCCGGACCGGGTCTCCGATGTGCAGGAGATCGCCGGACAGGGCGTCTCCGCACGGGTGGACGGACAGCGGGTGCTGGCGGGCAACCAGCGGCTGATGCAGGGACAGGGCGTGAAGGGTTTTGTTCCCTTGAAGAAAGAGAACGGCACCATTGTGCATGTGGCTCTGGACGGGCAGTACATCGGCTACGCTGTAGTGGCAGACCAGATCAAGGAGAGCGCTCCCCAGGCATTGAAGGACCTGAAGGCCGCCGGCGTCCGCAAGACCGTGATGCTCACCGGAGACAGCCCGGCAGCCGCCCAGGCGGTGGCAGAGCAGCTTGGCATCGATGAGGTCCACGCCGGCCTGTTGCCGGGAGACAAGGTCTCAATGGTGGAACAGCTCTTGAAGGGGAAGCTCCCCAAGGAACAGCTGATGTTCGTAGGAGACGGCATCAACGATGCGCCGGTGCTGTCTCGGGCGGATGTAGGCGTGGCCATGGGTGCTCTGGGCTCCGATGCCGCCATCGAGGCCGCCGATGTGGTTCTCATGGACGACAACCCGGATAAGCTGGCAGTGGCCATGCGCATTGCCCGCAAGTGCCTCCGGATCGTGCGGGAGAACATCGTCTTTGCCATCGGCATCAAGGTGCTCTTCCTGATCCTCGGCGCCCTGGGATACAGCACCATGTGGATGGCCGTGTTTGCAGATGTAGGCGTGGCGGTGATCGCCATTCTCAACGCCATGCGGGCGCTGCGGGTGAACTGAGACCTCCGCTGAAGCAATGTGAAACATATTGGCTGCGGCCGGACAGAGCGATCTGCCTGGCCGCAGTTCTTTGCGTTTTGGGGGAGATGCCCCAAAGGCGGTATTTCGGAGCTGACGGAAGAGAAGTATTGCTCGGTTGGGAAGGCAGGTACTGGCGTGTGACACAGCTTGCCTTTTGACGCAAAACCACGGATTACCGTCCGCGGGAAACATAGTTCAAATTTCATGAATACTATTTGTGACAGAAAGCTTGGAATAGACAAATAGCAATAGAATTGTATTGAACCATACGTTTTGTAACTGCCCTTGCGGCGGCAGAGGACTCAGATTTTGGAGGAGAGCAATTGAGCGCGGAGTACTGCTGAGACTACCTCTGCGGAACCACTGGTGCGGCAGGGGGATACTGCACCAAGACAGAGACCTTTGCTCTGATTGCAGGACTGTTTGCATGCTTACCAGAGTTCGAGACACATGTGCAGCAGAAGACAGCGGGGTAGACTGTCCCAATATCGGCTTCCACGGGAATCCGTCCTGCACCCACTGTCCCGGATGCGGACAGATGCCATCCCTACGGTTTAATTCAGGTGCAGTGAGAGTGGGTGTGTGATGTGGAAGAAACTGGGCATGATAGCAGAAAATCCGGGTATTTCGCGGCTTTCTACGTGCTCTGAAACCCTTTCAACGGGCAAATCACAGCGCATTTTCACAAACTTTTCGCAGCGGATGCCGTGATTCTTGTTTGCCGCTGCCCTTGACACGCGGACAAATGTCCGCATATAATGGTCAAAATCTTCCCGCTGTAATTTCTCGCGGGAATTTTGGAGGATTTCCCATGTCTGATCGCGTATATAACTTTTCCGCTGGCCCGTCCATGCTCCCCCTGGAGGTTCTCGAGCGTGCCGGCAAAGAGATCACCAACTACCAGGGTTCCGGCATGTCCGTGATGGAGATGAGCCACCGCTCCAAGGTGTTCCAGAAGATCTTCGACGACACCAAGGCCAACTTCATCAAGCTGTTCCACGTCCCTGAGAACTACAAGGTCCTGTTCCTGCAGGGCGGCGCTTCCAGCCAGTTCTCTATGGTGCCCCTGAACCTCATCGGCAAGACCGGCAAGGCAGACTATGCCGTCACCGGCAACTTCTCCAACATCGCATACAAAGAGGCCAAGAAGTACGGCGAGATCAACCTCGCCGCCTCCAGCGCCGATAAGAACCACACCTATATCCCCGCCCAGGCAGATCTGAAGCTGGATCCCGAGGCCAGCTACTTCTATTACTGCGCCAACAACACCATCTACGGCACCGAGTGGCAGTACGTCCCCGAGACCGGCGATGTGCCCATCGTCTGCGATATGTCCTCGGACTTCCTGAGCCGTGTGGTGGATGTGTCCCGCTACGGCATCATCTTCGGCGGTGCCCAGAAGAACCTGGCTCCCGCAGGCCTCACCATCGCCATCGTCCGGGAGGATCTGGCCGGCCAGGAGCTGCCCTACACCCCGCTGATGATGAACTACAAGACCATGATCGACAAGGACTCCATGTACAACACCCCGCCGTGCTGGTGCATCTACATGCTGGGCCTGGTGCTGGAGTGGCTGGAGGCCCAGGGCGGCGTGGAAGGCATGGAGAAGATCAAGCATGCCAAGGCCAAGCTGCTGTATGATGTGCTGGACGAGTCCAAGCTCTTCACCTGCGCCGCAGAGGTGGGCAGCCGTTCCGACATGAACGTCACCTTCCGCTCCGCCACCCAGGAGATGGACGCCAAGTTCGTGGCCGAGGCCACTGCTGCAGGCTTTGTGAACCTGAAGGGCCACCGCAACGTGGGTGGCATGCGTGCCTCCATCTACAACGCCATGCCCACCGAGGGCGTGGAGAAGCTGGCCGAGTTCATCCGCGCCTTTGACCGCGCCAACTGAAACGCAACGCTTTTGAGGTGAGTACCATGTTCCAAGTAAAAACCATGAATTCCATCTCCAAGGCCGGCCTCTGCCGGCTGCCGGAGGACATGTATACCGTGGGGTCGGACCTTAACAACGAGGACGCCATCCTGGTCCGCTCCGCCAAGCTCCATGACTATCCCTTCCCGGAGAACCTGCTGGCTATCGCCCGTGCTGGCGCCGGCACCAACAACATCCCCGTAGACCGCTGCGCGGAGTCCGGCATCGTGGTGTTCAACACCCCCGGCGCCAACGCCAACGCCGTGAAGGAGCTGGCCCTCTGCGCCATGCTTCTGGCCTCCCGGGACATCGCCGGCGGCATCGCCTGGGTGCGGGAGCAGGCCAAGAATCCCGACGTGGACGTGGCCGCCGCGGTCGAGAAGGGCAAGTCCGCCTTTGTGGGCCCTGAGATCTACCGCAAGACCCTGGGCGTTGTGGGCCTGGGTGCCATCGGCGCTCTGGTGTGCAACATCGCTCTCAACATGGGCATGGAAGTGTACGGCTGCGATCCTTTCCTCTCCGTGGACGCCGCTCTCCGCCTGGACCGCCATGTGAAAGTGGTGAAGGACGTAAACGAGCTCTACCGCAACGCAGACTACGTCACCATCCATGTGCCCTACAACGCCACCACCAAGCACACCATCAACGACAAGGCTATCGCCAACATGAAGGACGGCGTGCGCATCATCAACCTGGCTCGCGGCGAGCTGGTGGACGATGAGGCCATGAAGGCCGCTCTGGCCTCCGGCAAGGTGGCCCGGTATGTCACGGACTTCCCCAACAGCAATATCACCAATGTCCCCGGCGTGGTACCCATTCCCCACCTGGGCGCCTCCACCCCTGAGAGCGAAGACAACTGCGCCCAGATGGCGGCAGACGAGCTCAAGGACTACCTGGAGAACGGCAACATCCGCAACAGCGTGAACTATCCCTCCGTGGGCATGGACCGCAGCGGCGTGCAGCGGATCTGCGTGTTCCACAAGAACATCCCCGCCGTTCTCTCCAGCCTCACCGGCCAGCTGTCCGGCGACGGCATCAACGTGGAGAACATGACCAACAAGTCCAAGGGCGAGTATGCCTACACCATGGTGGACATCAGCGCCCCCGCCTCTGAGGTGGCCCTCACCCACATCCGCGGCATCAACGGCGTGCTCCGGGTCCGGGTGATCTGATCCCAATCCAGACAGTATCATGCGAAAAACGCTCAGAAAGGCAGAGATGCTTTTCTGAGCGTTTCCTTATGAGGTGCAGAGCCCTTCTGGAGGTCTATGGGCGGGGACAGATCGGAGCGAGCGATTTGCCTACGCTTTTGCCGCCGGGAAAAGGACGGTGATGGTGGTCCCCTCTCCCTCCACGCTTTGCAGTTCTATGGTGGCGTTGTGGAGCCTTGCGGCGTGCTTTACGATGGACAGCCCCAGCCCGGTGCCGCCCAGCTCTTTGGAGCGGCTCTTGTCCACCCGGTAGAAGCGCTCAAAGATGCGCTCCTGATGCTCCGGGGGGATACCGATTCCGGTGTCTGAGACAGAGAGTTGCACGCCTCCGGTCGCCTCACGCACGGATAC
Source organism: uncultured Oscillospiraceae bacterium (assembly GCA_947623875.1). Lineage (GTDB taxonomy): Bacteria > Bacillota > Clostridia > Oscillospirales > Oscillospiraceae > Enterenecus. The sequence goes on along the minus strand of CANQII010000009.1, from coordinate 2,207 downwards.
CGCTGCTGTGCCGCCTGGCCGGTTATACTTGATGGCGTTGTCTGTGAGGTTATAGACGATGCTGGCGAGGAGCTGTGGGACGCCGTACACGATGGCGCTCTCCCCGGTAACGCTCACGGAGACACCGGCGCTCTCTGCTGCAGGGGAGAGGGAGCCCACTGTTTCGGCAGCCAGATCATAGAGATCCACCTGCTCCCACTGCAGATCCTCCGCCCCCTCGTCCAGATGGGAGAGGCGGATGATATCCTCCACCAGGGCGATCATGCGTCCGGCCTCGCTGCGAATCTGTGCGTAGAACCTGGCCTGATCTTCGGGGCGCACCATGCCGTTCTCCAAAAGCTCCGCGCAGCCTGAGATGGTGTGCAGCGGTGTCTTCAGCTCGTGGGACACATTGGCTGTAAACTCCCGGCGCATCTGCTCCGCCTGCTCCTTTTCCGTGACATCCAGCATGAGAAGGACGGCGCCGGTGATCGTGCCGCTCTCCCGGACCGGGTTCAGCGCCAGCTGATATCTGCCGCCGTTCCAGTCTATGACTTTTTCTGTCCGGACACCACTCTCCATTCCCGCGAGAAGTTCCGAGAGCTCGATGGTGCGATTCACCGATAAGATGTGTTTTCCGATGCAGCTGCGGCTGGTCCCGAACAGGTTGGCCGCAGAGCGGTTGATCCCCAAAATCACGCCTTTCGTGTTCAGAAGCAGGATGCCCTCGGCCATGTTCTCCGTTACGGCCTCAAATTCCTCCTGCTTTTGGCGAAGCGCCTTCTCCTGCTGCCGAATCTGCCGCTGCTGGGCATCGATCCGGCGGAGCAGAGGGGACAGCTCATCGTATCCCTCATTGTTCAGCGGGTCGTCCAGATTCAGCCGGTTCAGGGGTGCCGTGATGTGCTGGGAGAGCCGGTGGGCCAGCCAGAAGGAGATACCCACAGCCATCACAATGATGATGAGAATAGGGGACGTCATGCCGAGAAGCAGGGTTAGAAGGGTACTTTGGGCCACAGAGAGGCGGATCACTGTGCCGTCCGATAGCCGTTTCGCGCTGTACAGGGTGCGCTCCATCAAGGTATTGGAGTACCGGGCGCTCTCTCCGTAGCCGGAGGAAAGCGCCTCCATGATCTCCTCACGGGCCAGGTGATTTTCCATCTCGGAGGAGTCCGCCTGGCTGTCGAAAAGGACCTCGCCGTCTGCGCTGATCCAGGAGATGCGGTATCCCTTTGGGAAGAGCCCCTCAAAGTACTGCGCACCCATAGACTGCACGCCCTGGGCCGCCAGGTCCGTCTGGGTCCGCAACTGATTCTGCTGCACGTTGCCGAAATAGTCATAGAGCACACAGAGAAAGAGCGCCACGGAGGCCAGGAAAACCGCGATGGCCACAAGACAGATGGATCGGAATATGCGCTTTGTCATGGTCTCGCCCCCAACCGATAGCCTACGCCCCGTACCGTCTCAATGGCGGTGCCGCAGTGCCCCAGTTTGGTCCGCAGCGTCCCGATGTGGACGTCCACTGTCCGGGTCTCTCCCACATAGGAGTCTCCCCAGATGCTGGTCATGAGCTGATCCCGGGTAAACACCCGGCCGGGGTTTTCCATGAAATGCCGGAGCAGCTCATACTCCTTGAAAGTGAGCTCCACCCGCACCCCGTCCGCCGTCACGATATGCTGCACCGTGTCCATCTGGATCCCGCCGTGAGACAGCACCTGGCCTTGAGAGACCGGCGCGGTACGGCGGAGGACCGCCTTCACCCGGGACACCATCTCCATCATGCCGAAGGGCTTGGCCAGATAGTCGTCTGCGCCCAGATCCAGCCCGATCACCTTGTCGTACTCAGTGCCCTTTGCCGTGGCCATGATGATGGGCACCTGGCTGCCATCCGCCCGCAGCCGCTTCAGAATGCTGATGCCGTCCTCGCCGGGGAGCATGATGTCGAGAAGCACCAGATCCGGGGTTTGAGTGCGAAGGGCCTCCAGAAAGGCCGCTCCGTCCGGAAAGCCCCTGGCCTCGAAGCCCGCGGCGTTCAAGGCGTATATCATCAAATCGCGGATTCCGCTGTCGTCTTCCACACAGAAAATCAACGAGGTTCACTTCCTTTCAAAGGATGGAAACAGGCCGATGATAGCACGTTTTCCGGCTTGTTTCAATCGTTCGGAGGCTGCATGCCCTTTTCGCCGGTTACCGAGAACAGCACCCATCCGGCGATGTTTGTGGCGTGG
>CANQII010000008.1 GCA_947623875.1 uncultured Oscillospiraceae bacterium | reverse complement strand
TCACGAAGAAGGTGGGCGGGAATGCAAACAACTCCTCCATGGGCTTGAACGCATGGTTGATGATGAAGATGATTGGCATCCCCATGAAAATGACCAGCGGCAAGATGATCAGCAGAATCTTGAGCTGTCCGATCTCAAAGCTTTTGGGGTTAATTTTCTTCCCCTTGTTCATCCTCGTCTCCTCCTTTCTTTCCGTACGGGTCTTTCTCGGTCAGCAGAGCGTTGCAGGCCTTGCTGAAGAGCTGGACGATCAGCAGCAGCACCACGGAGACGGCGGCTGCATAGCCCATCTCATAGCGCAGGAAGCCGTAGTCCTCGATGTGGTTCACCATCAACTGAGAGGCGTAGCCCGGGGACGGGTTGCCCACCAGCATGGAGGTGACCATACCATTCTGGAATGCGTTTACGATGGCCATGACGGCGGCGAAGAGCATCTGCGGTTTCATCTGGGGGATGGTGATGTAGAACATCTCCTGGAACCGGTTGGACACGCCGTCGATGGCAGCGGCCTCGTAAAGGGACTCATCGTTGTTCAAGATACCGGCGATCATGGAGAGGAAGCCGATACCCATGGAAGACCAAAGTCCGATCACGATGACGATGGGGAGCAGATATCGGGCATCGGTGAGCCAGATGATCGGCTCCGTGATGACGCCTAACTCCATCAACCAGCTGTTCAAAAGACCAGCCTGGTCACCGGAGAAGATGACCTTCCAAAGAACTGTCATGGCGACGCCGGTGGTCATACTCGGGGAGTAGAGGATCAGGGCGCACACAGTACGCACGGGCTTGGTCAGGTTACAGAGGGCCCATGCCAGCACGAACGAGAGGACGTATCCGCCGATACCGACCACCACAGCGTAGACCACCGTGTTGGGCAGTACGTACTTCATGAACACTTCATCGTTGGTCAGGATGGTGATGTAGTTCAGGAAGCCGACGAATTTCGGGAACTGAATGGCGTTGAAGTTTGTGAAGGACAGGATCACCGCGAGGATAACGGGGATCAGGATGAAGATGGAGAAGATCAGGGCATAGGGCCCGATGAAGAGCCAGCCGTGCCAGTTGTTCTCACGGCGGGAGATCTTGTTCTTCTTTTTCTTCTTGACGGGTGCGGGAGCTGGTGTGGGCGGCTGCTTGTACGGGATCTCGCGCTCCACAACGGCGGTTGCGGTCTCAGTCTTGGCCTCCGTTGTCACCTTGGCAGCCTCCGCAGGCTTGTTCTCCTTTGGTTTGGCGGTCTTAGTTGCTTCTTTGCTCACAGATGATCACCTCCTCAATTTCTGCCTAAGATCTTGGACATGCTTTCGATGTTGGGAATCACATAGGGGGTAATGGTGTTTCCATCGCTGTCGGTATATCCAAATTCCTCAAGTTTTCTCTTCATCTCACGGTCGATGACCTTAACGGCGCTGTCGATCCGGGACTGGGCGTTATCGCCGTCTACCACGATGGAGTTGAAGGCGTTGGACATCTCACGCTCCAGCATGTAGGTGCCGGGGACACGGGCCACGTCAACCACGTTCTTCATGAACTGCAGGATGACTTCCTTGTGGTCGCTGTCCAGAGGCAGCTGGGCAAAGGCCTCGGTGTTGGCTGTGGTCCAGAGGTACTCATCGCCGTAGGTGATCTGCATGGTCTGGCCGAATTGGGCCTGGATCTCAGCGGAGGACCACCACTTCACGAACTCCCATGCCTGGGCTTCGCGAGTAGAGTCACTCTTGAAGATAACGGTGGACTCGGCGCATCCGCAGGTGCTGCGGTCGATGGAGCCGTCTGCCTGCTCGGTGCCGGGGACGATGGCGATGTTCCAGGAACCGGCCAGTTCGGGGGCTGCATTGGAGATCAGGTTATAGGTACCATAGTCACAGATGCCGATGGGGATGTCGCCGTTGCGGAAATGCTGATAGAAGTTGCTGATATCCACGGGCATGTCATAGACGGTGAAGAGGTCTGTCAGGGTGGTGAAGCCCTCAACAGAGGCCTCGCTGCCGAAGGTGGTGCCGTCCTGGGCTACCCCGGAGTAGAGGGAGCCGCCGTGCTGGAAGAGCAGCGGTGTGGTGCCGTGGAAGTTCCGCATAGCAGCCATGCCGGCGGTGGGATAGTAGAAGTTCAAACCACGCATCTGCAGCTCAGGCAGCATGTCAATGACATCATCCATGGTGTTGGGCACTTCCAGACCCAGCTTCTCCAGAACGTCGGTGCGGTAGACAAGCACCCAGAAGTTCATGGTCTCAGGCATGGAGTACACGGAGTTGCCGATGGTGCCGGTGAGGAAGAAGCCGGGCTCATAGGGCGCTGCGGTCTGCTGGAAGTCCGGGAACTGGGCCATATCCACCAGAGCGCCGCGGACGGCCAGCTCGTAGGGAATGGTGTAGTTGATGCCGGTGGCCACGTCAGGGGCAGTGCCGGAGGAGTTGGCCAGAACCAGCTTATACTGGTCCGGCATGATGGAGATATCCACCTGAATGCCGGTTCTCGGGGTGAAGGTCTCATCGATCATCTTCTGCATCAGCTGGACGTACTGACTGGAGCGGTTGACCCAAATCTGCAGGTGGCTCTTATCGATGTTGGATGCAGAGTAGGACTGATCGGTGAAGGAGGCGATGAAGCGCTGAATACTCATACCCATGGACTGGAAGAAGCCGGGGAGCTTGGGCAGCGTGGCGCCCTCTTCATACAGCCAGATCCGGTCAATGGCCGTGGCGTTCTCCAAGAGGGAGTCGATGGTGTTGGCCAGATACTGGTTGACGGAGTTGGTGCTGGAGGCCAGCTCGCCGATACGGTACGGGATCTCATCCGGGCTGTCTGCCAGGGAGCGAAGCTGCTCGGCAGCGATCAGCATGGAGGCCATGACGGCCACGGACTTCTTGCCATCGGTGAGCGGCACTGCGCTGGCCTCCAGGTCTTCCAGCTGCTGTGCATAGCCGTTCAGGGTATCCTCAAGACCGGGGATGTAGCGGGAGAGCTTCAGGTCGCGGTACTTATCGGAGTTGGTACCGGCAACCTTGGTGATCTCCAGGGCCAGGTCATTGACCCCTGCCATGATCTCCTCCAGAGCCTCCAGCACGTAGCAGATGGGGGTCAGGGTGATCTGGTAGGAGAGGGTGTGCTTCCCTGCTGTCAGGTGAACGGTGAGCTTGTTGCCGTCCTTGTCCGTCAGGCTCTTGATCTGATACTTTGTGTTGTAGGCCACAGAGTAGGATTCAAAAGCGGTGTTGGGGATCTTCCCGTCCACACGGATGTCCATGAACACCGGGAAGTCGTTCTTGCCGGACTGCTTGTAGTTCATGGCGATGTAGTAGTCGCCTTCCTGGGGCACATCAAACTCGTAGGTCACGGTCTTGCCAGCTTCCTCGAAGGAGTCGGCATCGATGGTGTTCAAAACGGAGTCCTTTACGGAGTTGGGCTCTACGCCGCTGGCCACATCCGACTTGGGGTGGATGGAGGAGTCATTGGTGTAGGTGTAGTTCTCAGCCTCAAGGGTGATAATGTTGCCGCCGGAAGTGGCCTGAGACTGGCTGTACTCCGGAATCTGCTCCGGGGCGGTGAGACTCATGCTGCCCATCAGGAAGTTGCCGCTCTTCACCTTGAAGCGGAAGGTGTGCTCGCCTGCGTCCAGTTCCACGAGAAGGGCTGCGGTGCGCCGGTATGAGCTGTCCTTGAAGGAGGCATGCTCCCACTGGATGGCCTTATCGGGCACGGTCACAACCTCATCGCCGTAGCGGTCGTAGGATTTTTCTGCCTTGGGAAGCCAGCTAGACTGCAGCTTCACATTGCGGGCCTCGTAGTAGGGGTACGCGCCATCCACTTCCATTGAGAATTCAATGGGGAGAATGGAGTTGTCGTAGGAGAGATAGTCGAATGCGATGGCATACTGTGCCTTCTGGGGTACATCGACAGTCAGCTCCACGACGTTGCCTGCGGTCACATCCAGAACCTGGCTAGCGCCGGCGTAATCACGGGTGTCAGACGTTGTTTTTGCATCCGTCTCACCCGTAGCTGCGTCAGCGGCGGAAATCACCACGTCTGCACCGGAGTAAGGGGAGGACGTGTAGCCTGCGCTTACTTTGGTGTAGTTATTGGAAATTCTCTCGCTGACGTACTGTGCATCATAGGTCGCGGATCCACCGCCTCCGGAAGAGGCGCCGGCATCCGCTGATGCAGGTATCCTCGGAAACAGCGCGATGATCAGGACGACCGCCAGCGCTAGGGAAAGGCCGCTTCCGAGTTTTTTGAATACTTTCCTGTCCCTCATGTTGTCCTCCTTAGTGCACGTCCGGGGGCGATATCCGTCTCCGGCGCGTAAAATATATCTGTGCGAATCGCACATCATGGCAGAACGCCATGGTAGAAAGGGATCTTCCCTTTCCATCGTGGACTGGTAAAGATCAGGGATCTTGCTGCAGCGCCTTGCCTTTCTCAAGCGAACTGCGGTCCGCTGGGAAAAGAAGGAACTGTGTGTTCACACACGAACTTCATTAGCATCTCTATGGGCCAGCTTTCATGTTAACTCCTCCCAGATGTTTCAAAGTTACCTCCCGCTGGAGGTCATCGCTGGACGGGGGCCTTCGCCGGCTTCAAAACCGGGGGTCTCGGTTCAGATTCTGATCAACATACAAAGGGTTTTCTGCTTGCTGTCATAGAACGCGGCTGCCGCCGTACCAAAGTTTTGAACAACAAATGTGACTAAAGTGGTGCTTGACAATTTCCCCGGGGCCGTGTTATCTTCATGCCCCGAACCAATTCGCCGTCTCAACACAAGGCGGATCCTCGAAAGAAGGAAATTTCAATGCAAGTTCCTCTGCTTCTCAATGAGTATGACATCCACCGCAATCCGGTGGCGGGAGCCCATGATCCCGGGATGATGTGGGATCCGGTATCCCGGAAGTACTGGTCGTACTGCACCGATGCCTACGGGCCAATTCTGGGTGTCCAGGACGTCATCGGCATCCCGGTGCGGTCCTCAGACGATCTCGTCACCTGGCAGTATCACGGCACGGCCCTCTCCCAGGAAGCGGTGCTCCAGGGCCAGGACAACGGCCCCATGTTTCAGAAGACCAGAAGTTTCTGGGCTCCCTTTGTGGAGTACGCCAATGGCGAGTACCACATGTACTACGCCGCCACTCGGGCTTTTGGAAGCTCCGAGTCCCGGATCTGGCTGGCGGTGGCCTCCCAGCCCCAGGGACCATTTGAAAACCGTGGGGTTGTGGCAGACACCTGGGGTACGGATGACACCTACCCCAATGCCATCGATCCCCACATCCTTCGGGACGGAAATCGGGTGTATCTGGTGTACGGCTCTTTCTTCGGCGGGATCTTTTTGAAGGAGCTGGACCCTGCCACTGGCCTGCCCCTTAACGGGAAACCCAAAGATCTGGGCACCTGCATCTCCCACAAGTCCGATCCCGTCCTCATCGATGGACCGGAGGGCCCCGCCGCAACCTTTGTCCCGGAGACAGGCTACTTTTACCTGTTCCAGTCCTATGGTTGGCTGGGGGACACCTACGACATCCGGGTGGGCCGGAGCACCTCCCCTGCCGGACCCTATCTGGACCGGCACGGCCGGGACCTCCGGGGAGAGACGTTAGGCGAGAAGCTGGCCGGAAGCTATCAGTTCCGGGCCAAGTCCCCTGCCGTAGGCAATACGGATGCGGGCTGGAGCTGGGGCGGCATCCGGGGTCCGGGTCACGGAGTCCCCTTCTTAGACCCCCAGCGGAACGCCTGGTTCTTCGTCCACCACATGCGGGACGGGTCCAAGGTGAACCGCAAACGGGAGCGGGACGGTAGACTGTCCTTCCGCCGGTTCTACATGACAGTGCGCCCTATGTACTTCGTGGACGGCTGGCCGGTGCTCTCCCCGGAGCCCTTCGGTGGTCAGGACCTGACGCCCCAGCAGCCGAAGACCGGGGAGTGGGAGCTCATCCACTTCGATTACCTGGATGGGAGTCAGAAGCGATCTGAGGTTTGTCACCTCTCCGCCACCGATCCCCTCTTCCAGCGCTGCGTGGTACATACGGCGCCGGACCTGGAGAACGGAGGCAGCTGCCTCTGCCTCACCGGCCTGGACCAGAGGGACCAGGCGGTGTGGGGAAAGCTGATAACGAAGTGACGCCTGCCCTCCCCTTTCGAATCCTTACGAGACAAGCCGCACGTCTCATCCGAGACGGCGGTTTGTCTTTTTTTGCTCAGTAGTAGAACTTTCGGTGGACCAGCACGTAGCCGTAGATCAGGGAGCTGATCACTGCCAGTACGGCGGACGCGATGATGAGGGTGAGGATCTTCACATGCCAGTAGCTGAGGAGCAGCAAGGAGAAGATCAGCAGCATGGCCAGCCAGTAGAAGAAGAAGAATACCGTGCCGCCCACCCACTGGGCAGTGGTCTTGGCGGTGTCTACGGCGATCTGCTTCTTGGACATGCCGGCGTAGTAGGAGTTGTGGCGTCTCCGGAAGCCCGGCATCTCGTGGAGCTTCCTCCGCCGCTTCTTGGTGATGGGCTCTACTGCAGTGGGTTCATCGTCTACCACGTCTACCCCGAACAGCAGCTTGCGCATCTCCGGACTCAATTCCTCCGGATTCATTCGTACTTCACTCCCCAGAGGCTGGCGTTCTGCCCCACCACGGAGAAGGTCATGCAGTCGGTGCCGGCCTCATCCTTCATGGCACAGAGGACGCCCTTGTACTCCTTGTTGGAGAGGGTGATGGTGATAAAGTGGGTGTCGGGATCCATGGACCAGGTGCCGTCCTCGTCGATCACCTTCACCGTGTGATCATCGTTCAGATACATCACGATGGGCTGGGCGATGGTGGCGCTGATGTAGGTCCCCTGATTCACGTAGAACCAGCGTCCGATCACATCTTCCTCGGTGTAAGTACCCACCGTCTCGCCCTGGGTCTGATAGGGCAGCATGCAGGGCCAGCCGTCCTCATTCAGCAGATACTGGTGCACCCTGGGGGAGTGGGTCTCATTGCCGGCGTCAAACCGAGTGTGATAGACGATGTAGCGCTTGCCGTCGTTGTCGATGAAGGCGGAGTTGTGGCCGGTGGCCATGTAACCCACCTTCAGACTGGGCAGCATGTAGTTGCCGGAGAGCTTCAGGCCATACTGGGAGTTGTCCAGGTTGGCGCCCAGATTCATCCCGTTCATGTCCACATACGGGCCGTCCGGATTCTCGCTGCGGAAGACGCGGATCTGATAGCCGCCCTCCCGGTTCAGGCTGCCGTACGAGACGTAGAGGTAGTAATACTGGCTCTCAGCGTCGTAGAGGATGTAGGGGGCCTCCATGGACTCATGGCCGCCGCCCACAAGCTTCTTGCCGAAGTAGGCATCTACATCGTTCTCCGGGTCGTCCTCGGGGTGGATCACAAGGCCCGTAGTCGGGTCGATCTCCAGCAGGAAGATGCCGCCGGACCAGGAGCCGTACACCAGCCAGTCTTTCCCGTCTGCATCGGTGAACCAGGTGGGGTCAATGGCGTTGGGCCACTCCTCAAACTTGTAGCCGCTCTTGCCCTTCACATAGCGGGACAGCGCGGTCTCCTCGTCCACATAATCCAGCACATTGGTGTACTGGATGGTGTCCGCATCAAAACCGGAGTAGATCAAAGCGCCCTGCCACTCGAAGTTGCCGTCCGGGGTGTCGGAGAAGGCGTAGCAGAGGTTGGATGCGTTGAAGGTGGAGGAGGTGCAGTAGTACATCACGTACTTGCCCAACGTCTCGTTGTACTTCACATCCGGAGCCCACACAGCATCGCTGCCGGTGGTGGGGATGATGCTCTCTGTGGTGCCGGTATAGGCGAAGGCCTCGTCATACTTGTCGTAGATGGCACCGAAAATCGGGTTGCCGGCGCTGTATCCATCGGACATCCGCTCCCAGTGGAACAGGTCTGTGCTCTTGGCAGAGGCCATGTGAGAGCCGTAGATGTAGTAGGTGTCGCCCACCCGCAGGATGGAGGGGTCGTGTACGCCCACACCCTGGGAAGAGATGTTCGCTGTGGGATACGCGCTGATGTCCGCGTTGAAGTCGTAGTCCCGGCCGTCATCAGCAGGGGGATCTGTGGCCTCCGGTGCCTCAGTCGCCGGCGCTTGGGTGGCGGGGTCCTGGGTTGGGGCATCGGTGGGGGTGGATTCTCCGCCTCCGCCGCAGCCTGCCAGGAGCACCAGCAGCATGGCGAGGGTCAGCACCAGAGATAAGACTCTTCTTTTCATACCTGAGCTCCTTTCCAATGGAAGATTTTGTGTATTCTCTCACAATTCCGCTCTGTTGCAGAATGAAAGGCGCTACTGCACCGGGGCAACCACAAAGCTGGCCGCCTGGGCGTCTGTCCCATCAGAGACAGACAACTTGCCGCCGGAGAGGGTCAGATACTGTCCCGGCATGGTCACGCACTCGAAGGAGACCCCTTCCCCGGCGAGACCGCTTACGGTCTTGAAGGTCATGGAATTGCTCTGATAGCCATCCCAGTCCTGGCTCAGATACACGCCTGCCTCGTTTGCAGAGATGTAGAGGCCGGCTTTATTCTGAGAGACGATGGACACAGTGTAGGGGTCATTGGGGCTGGCCTTGCCGGCCAGGATCACCCACTGCCCATCCAGGTCTGCGGCGTCATCGAAGGTGCCCAGGGCGATGTCCTTGTAGGGGTAGTCGTCATCGGCGCCGGAGTTCTTGAAGGGTGCGTGCTGGAGCACTTCCCCGTTCAGGGCGGTGATGGTGGAGGCTGTACCGAAGGGGCCGGATGCGGTCTCCTCCATGTGCTGCACATAGCCGTCCTCATCGAACTTGAGCTCCTCGATGCAGGCCACCCGCCGGAAGCCGCTGCCGTGGGGTAGAGAGCCGTTGTGGTAGATGAACCAGGTCTTGCCCAGGAAGTCCACCACCGCCATGTGGTTGGTGTTGGAGGTGGCAGAGTGCTCCATGATGGTCTCCTCATAGAAGAAATCATCATTCATCAGGTCATCGCCGTCCAGGATGGCGTAGGCCATATCCTCCCGCCAGCCGTGGGCATAGAAGAGGTAGTAATTGCCGTAGTAGTTGCCGTCTTCGTCCTTCTGGCGGTACAGCCAGGGGGCCTCGGTGTAGCCGTCCGGGGTGTGCTTGCTGCGGATATCGGTACCGAAGAGGATCTGGCCATCGCCGTCATAGTCCTTGACGGAGATCATGTCCTCGTTCAGCTCGCAGATATAGACCTTGCCGTTGCCCCAGCAGAGGTAGCGGTGCTCTTCCCCGTTCTCATCGGTCTCGATCCAGACAGTGGGGTCGATGTCGTTCCAGCCGGAGGTCTCATCGGTGGTGAAGGAGCCCTTCACAATGGGGACGCCGATGTCTACGAAGGGGCCGGTGGGGCTGTCGGACACCGCCACGCCGATGGACTGTTTGCCGGAGTCTGTGGTGTCCCAGGAGCAGGTGTACAGGTAGTACATGTCCTTGCCCTCCGCCTCGCTGTAGTGGCGGGCGCACTGGGAAGCCCAGGCGGCGTCCTTGGTGCCCCAGGACACGTCTGCCATGCTGAGGGCCACGCCCTCATAGGTCCAGTTCTGCAGGTCTTTGGTGGAGTAGCAGAGGTACTCCGGAATGTTGTATGCCTCGTTGGTGGCCACGTCATGGCCCACATACAGGTACAGAGTGTCGTCCACCACCAGGGCAGCGGGGTCGCCGCCGTAGGTCAGGTTGCCGTCGCCGTCAAAACCCACCAGGGGGTTGGCCTCGGCGCTGATCTCCAGCTCCACCGGGATGGGTGCCGGTGTCTCCTCCGGGGCCGGCGGCTCGGATTGCTCAGGGGCTTCCGTTGGGGTGACGTTCTCGCTGTCGGCTGGGGGCTGGGTTGCATTACTTCCCGAGTCGCCGCCGCAGGCCGCCAGGGAGAATAAAAGGGTCAATGCAAGGACAAGGGCGATCCATTTTCTCATTCTGTTTGCTCCTCCTATCGAACTGTCTGTCGGTTGTGATCCCAAACTCTCTGTCTCTAGGGGCTGCGTTGTATTTCTGTTCTCAGATGAGAATTAGCGCTTCAGGTTCCAAGCCAGATCGTTGAGGAAGAGCTCCTTCTCCAGGGCGTCCGGGGTGGAATCCTTGGTGATGTGGACAAACTCGATGTCCATCATCCGGGCCCAGTCCTTCATCATCTCGGCGGTGACGTCGTAGCTCAGCACGGTGTGGTGGGCGCCGCCGGCGGTGATCCAGCACTCCACGCCGGTGGTGAGGTCCGGCATGGCCTGCCACATGACCCGGGCCACCGGCAGGTTGGGCATAGGCATGATGGGCTTGACGCAGTGGATGTCCTGGACGATGAGACGGAGCCGCCCGCCCACATCGATGAGAGAGGCCACAATGGCGTCGCCCTCTTTGCCCTCGAACACCAGTCTCGCGGGATCCTTCTCGTTCATGCCGATGCCCAGGTGGTGGGTCTCGATCCGGGGCTTGCCGGCTGCCACAGAGGGGCAGACCTCCAGCATGTGGGCGCCTAGGGAGTACTCCTGGCCTTCCACCAGGTGATAGGTGTAGTCTTCCATGAAGGCGGAGGCGCCGTTGCCGTTCTCGCCCATGGCCTTCAGAATGGCAGTCATGGCGGAGACCTTCCAGTCGCCCTCGCCGCCGTAGCCGTAGCCCTGGGCCATCAGGTGCTGGGAGGCCAGGCCGGGCAGCTGCTCCATGCCGTAGAGATCCTGGAAGGTGTTGGAGAAGGCCTTGCAGCCCTCGGCGTCCATCATCTTCTTCATGGCGATCTCTTCCCGTGCCTGATAGCGGATGGCGGCGATGTTGTCCGTGGCGATGTCGTAGTTGGCCTCATAGACGGCCATGAGCTCATCTACCTCGGCCTCGGTGACAGCGTTCATCTCTTTCACCAGATCGCCCACGGCCCAGGTGTTCACCTGCCAGCCGAGCTTGGCCTGAACTTCCACCTTGTCGCCCTCGGTGACGGCTACTTCCCGCATGTTGTCTCCGAACCGCATGACCTTCATGTGGCGGGACACGTCTACGCCAACGGCGGCCTTCATCCAGTCTGCCAGGCGCTTCTGGACCTTGGCGTCCTCCCAGTACCCGGCAATGACCTTTCTCGGCATGCGGAGACGGGCACCGATGAAGCCGTGCTCCCGGTCACCGTGGGCGGCCTGGTTCAGGTTCATGAAGTCCATGTCGATCTCCTCGTTGGGGATCTCCCGGTTGTACTGAGTGGCCAGGTGGCACCAGGGCTTCTGGAGCTTGGTCAGGCCGTTGATCCACATCTTGCTGGGGGAGAAGGTGTGGCACCAGGTCACGATGCCGGCGCAGTCATTGCTGTAGTTGGCCTCGCGGATGACGTCCTCGATGCCCTGGCAGGTGACGCCGATGGTCTTGAACACCAGGGGATGGGGCAGCACAGCGCTGAGCTTCTCTGCCATCTCCTTTGCCCGGGCCTCTACGGTCTCCAGGACTTCAGGGCCATAGAGGAATTGAGAGCCTACGACAAACCAGAATTCATGTTTTCCCATATGTATCGTACTCCTTGCAATGATTGCGCTGCTGCATGCGAGGCACGCAGGTAAGCCGCAGGATAGATCGTTAAAAATTGCACAATCTACAGAATTTAGTAGATGTACTATGGCTTTATTTCTCCATCTTTTGCATTTCAAAGAACTGGCTCAAAGATGGTAGGTCTTTTCCAGCATGCTTTGAGCGTATTCTACAAATCCCATGGTCAATTTGAAAGCAATTTGATGATTAATAATGGACATCTGTTGTCCGAAAGGACATTTTTTCACATTTCAACATTTCCAACTTTCTTGGAAGCGCAGGCTGTACCTGGTGCCATTTCAGCCCGTAAGAATTTCCAACAATGATGGAATAAAGATTGGTGTCCAATTTTCAATTTCCAGCAGCAGCACATACTTTTCTGCGGTTTTAGTGCGCGTTTTCACATCAATTCTGCGTTTTTACGAACTATTTGAAACTGTGTGCTTTTGCGCTTTTCTCCCCATTGAGGTCTCAAAACCGCTTTTCCCCACCCTGTACCGCCTTTTCCCGGGGCAGTATTCTCTGGTCTCTGGCCCGCAATGCCCGGATCGGCTTTGTGCATTTTGTCAAATATCGTTTCACGGTTCACATTTCAGCGCATATCGTCCGATTTCAACCATTGAATTTCAGAAATTATCAATATTTGTCCTTCTTGAAATCGCACTTTCCGCCGGTTTTTGCTCTTCTTTTGACATCCTCGCCCAGCCATTTTCTGCCTCTTTCTCCGGTTTTTGTGATCTGTCCCGCCGGATCTCCTGGAAAGACAGGTCATGCCGCAGGATGGACATTTATTTCCCCATGGTCCAAGTCTGTCCGTTTTGAGCCGTTCCATGCCGGTTTTGAGCCGTTTGCCGGGCAACAGACGTCCCAAGCCCGAAAGAGCGCCGCACAGTGGATGAGATCTTCCCAGGGTGGAACAAGCCATCATACCCCAGGGTATGGACACGGAAAAGGCGGCAGATAGGATCTGCCCCGATCTGCTGTCTTTGTGCCGTCTTCCCGACATCTCAGTGGGAAATCCCTCAATGCGCTGCATAGACCATAGCCGAATCCCGGCCCTCCGTCTTGCTCTCTCCCCTCCCCTGCCCTCTCATAGCACAACTCTCCGCGCTGCAGGGAAAGGCGCAGCCACAGGCCCGAAAAAAAGAACGCCCTCGGGATGCGTAGAACCTCATCCCGAGGGCGTTCTGATTCATTTGGTCTTGTGCGCCAGTGAGAGACACCCACCAGCGTCTCTTCCGCAGCCGTAAGGTGAACGGACCGCAGGATACAACATGCGGACTGCGGAGAAGCGCAGCTCCGGCGGAGCCGGGACACCGCGCAATGTAAAGAGTAGGCGCTTCCGGACCCCAAAAGGCTGTGTAAACAGGCCTGCTGGCGGACAGCGTCTGTAAACCGTGAGACATGGCTCGGCTTTACACCGCCTCTGCGGATTTACACCCTTCTATATAAGGTAGTGCGCCGGATTCCTCCTTATATATAAGGTAGCATTCCGCGGGTAGACCATTTCCGCCTTACTTGCCTTCGTCTTCCGAACCAGATGCCCTCAATACGCCTTTGTATCAAAAGCTTGTCATAGAGCGTTACGGCGCAGTCGGTCTGGTCGCGCCAAATCTCCTGCTGTTATCCGGCGCCGTTGGTAAACCGCCAGGGGCCGTGCCAGGGTTTTACACCATCCGCCCTACCTTATATATAAGGTAGGGCGGCGCAAGTGCTGCCGTTTACGCTCTGTAAACAGCTAGAAAGGCGCTTAGCGCTCGCAGAGCCAGTATGCCACGCTGTACGGGGGCAGCTCGCTGCCGCCGCCGAAGTCGTGCATGGCGCCGGTGAGAAGGTCCACTGCCCTGCCGCAGCCGGCATCGAAGTGGGCCACATAGGGCTTGTCGTCTGCGTTCACCGCCACCAGCACCCGCTGGCTGTCTGTCCGCCGCTGGAAGATGGTCTGCCGGTTGGTGAGCACCAGGTCTTTGAAGTCCCCGTAGCAGAGGGCATCGCTCTCCCGGTGGGCTTTCGCCATGGCGGCGATCTGATCTGTGAGGCCGTTCCACTGAGGGGCGTCAAAAGAGGGGCGGAGAGCGGCGTCTCCCTGGTGTTTGTCTGCCTGGGTCCCCCACTCGCTGCCGTAGTAGAGGCAGGGGATGCCGGGCATGCCGTAGAGCAGGCCGTACAGCAGTGGCAGATGGGCGGGGTTGCGGAGGATCGAGGCCGCCCGGGTGACATCGTGGTTGTCTGCAAAGCACATCAGGTGCTTGCCCCGGTAGAGGCACCAGGGCTCGCTGCCGAACTGCCGCTTCAGGCTGTGTACCAGTTCGAACAGGTTGTTGTCGTTGAGGCTGGACCAGAGGCCCTTGTAGCACTCATAGTTGGTGCAGCTGTGGAGCATGTCGTTCTGCACCCAGCGGTTGTAGTCCCCGTGGAGGGTCTCCCCCACCAGGAAGAACTCCGGCTTCACCCCGTTGGCGAAGTCCCGGAGTCTCCGGAGGAACTCCGGCTCCAGGCAGTACGCCACGTCCAGCCGGAGGCCGTCGATGTCAAACTGCTCCACCCAGAAGCGGATGCAGTCCAGGATGTAGTCCACCACGGCGGGGTTGCGGAGATTCAGCTTCACCAGCTCATAGTGGCCCTCCCAGCCCTCATACCAGAAGCCATCGTTGTAGTTGGAATTGCCGTCGAAGGAGATGTGGAACCAGTCCTTGTAGGGGGAGTCCCAGCGCCGTTGCTGGACGTCCCGGAAGGCCCAGAAGCCCCGGCCCACATGGTTGAATACGCCGTCCAGCACCACTTTGATGCCGTTGTCGTGAAGGGTGCGGCACACAGCGGCAAAGTCCTCGTTGGTGCCCAGGCGGGGGTCCAGCCGGCGGTAGTCCCGGGTGTCATACCCGTGGCAGTCGCTGTCCCAGACAGGCCCCAGATAGAGTGCGTTCGCCAGTTTGGCGATGTGTCCGGCCCAGTCCGCCACCTTGCCGATGCGGTTTACAGGGGCGGGATTGTCGTTGTAGGGCGGGGCTCCGCAGAACCCCAGTGGGTAGATTTGATAGAATGTGCTGCGTTCAGCCCACATAGAGGGACACTCCTTTGTCTTGCGAGTTTTGCGTGCCGCCGGTGCTGCGTCACCGGCGGATGCGCGCCGGAGGGGATTCTCCCTTTTTCCGAAACGCAGGGCCTATCTTAACACAAATTCGGTCATTCTGCAAGCATTCGCAATGTTTTTGGCCACAAAAAGGGAAAACTTGCACAGCACAGTTTAAAAAGTCAGAGAAAGAAATTCCCGGACAAATGCGATTTTCCTTGCCAGATAGAGCATTTTCGGCTATAATTGCACCGTGAATCAAGCACAAACAACTGTTCCAACGGGAAAACAACGCTTTTCCAGAAGGAGGCAGTATCCTTCATGCAGCCAGAAGAGACCAATAAACACAAGACAAAAAGGAGAAGATAACAATGCTCCAACCAGATCAGGTCTATGAGGCCGCCAGCCAGCGGGAGGAGGAATTCGGCCGCTTCCGCATCTTCCTGAAGGCCCACGCAGACCCCGATGAGTTTGATGCCCAGTGCAAGCGGCTCCATGAGAAGTTCTTCGCCGAGATGGACTGCTCCAAGTGCCGCAACTGCTGTACCAAAATCACCACCACTTTCAGTGTTGGGGATGTCCACGACGCCGCAGAGCACCTGCACATCCCCCCGGAGGAGCTGACAGACCAGTACCTTCTGGAGACAGACATGGGGTATAAGAACACCTTGCCCTGCAAGTTTCTGGACAAGGACAACCAGTGCATTCTGGGAGACTGCCGTCCAGAGGAGTGCAAGGGCTATCCCTACACAGACCGACCAGAGCGGCTTTTCAGCCTGTACGGCATGCTGGACGCAGCCTTCTACTGCCCGGTGGTGTATGAGATTCTGAATCACCTCATGACCATCTACAACTTCCGCGGGTACGAGCGGCACCGCCAGAATCAGAGGCGGCACCATCGGCGCCGCCGGTAGAGAGGGGAGCACACCTGTGGCAATTCAGATTCCCTTTGTAAACGCCAGCGGCATCCCTCTGGTCCAGGCAACGGTTGGCAGTGAGACCGGCTGGCTGGTCTTCGACACCGGCGCCATGGGCACCGCCTTGCATCAGAAGCACTTCCCGGATCTCACCGGCACATCCCATGAAGCCGCCCGCTTTGACGGCTCCCTCCAGGCCACAACGGTGGAGGAGGCCGCAGTAGACCGCATTCAGATCGGAGACGCCGTCTTTGACCATCCCACCGTGTTCCGGATGGACTTTGCCTACGTGGAGCAGGGCCTGGCTGAAGTGATGCCGGAGGGCAAGCTTCTGGGCTCTCTCGGCTTCGACATCCTCTGCCGGCACCGCATTCTCATGGACTACGAGACCTCGGTGATCACCCTGGACACGGAGGAGATCCCGGCAGACGCAATCGCCGTGCCTCTGGAGATGGGACACCTGGCCACGGTGCAGGTCTCCCTCCAGGGAACGGAGCATCCCCTTGTGCTGGACTCCGGCGCCAATGTCGCCCTTCTGGCGGCGGAACTGGAGGGAACAATCCCAGTAGAGCCTCTGCCGGAACCGCCGGGGCTCTACAACATCTCCTTTTCCATCGGCGGGAAAACCTATGAGAACGTGCCAGCCCTCTTCTCCGATGTCTCCCAAATCCGCATCAAGACAACCGCAGACGGCATCATCGGGTACCCGCTGCTCTCCGCCCAGAAGACGCTGCTGGACTTCCCCGCCGGAACCCTGTACCTGTATCCGGAGCAGCCGCAGCCATAGCGTCTCGGCCAAAAACTTCCTCCCGCCGGGAAAAAGCGATTGCAGATGCGGGAGCGCTGTAGTATACTGAAGTGCAGTTCATACAACCAAGGAGGGTACCATCCCTATGAAAGTATTGCTGTTCAACGGCAGTCCCCATCCCCATGGGAACACCGCCATCGCCCTGGAGGAGATGGGGCGCATCTTCGCCTCCAACGACGTGGACTATGAGATCATCCAGGTGGGCAATCAGAACATCCGGGGCTGCGTGGCCTGCGGGTACTGCCACACCAACGGCGCCTGCGCAGTGAACGACCTGGTGAACGAGGTCCTGCCCAAGTTCGAGGCGGCAGACGGCATCGTGGTGGGAAGCCCGGTGTACTACGCCTCCGCCAACGGCACCTTGATCTCCTTCCTGGACCGGCTCTTCTACGCCAAGCACTTCGACACCCGCATGAAGGTGGGCGCCAGCGTGGCGGTGGCCCGAAGAGGCGGCTGCTCTGCCACCTTTGACGAGCTGAACAAGTACTTCACCATCTCCGGCATGCCGGTGGCCTCCAGCCAGTACTGGAACAGCGTCCACGGGAGACTGCCGGGAGAGGCAGAGAAGGACGGCGAGGGTCTGCAGACCATGCGCACCCTGGCCCGGAACATGGTCTTCCTGATGAAGAGCATCGCCCTGGGCAAAGAGGCATACGGCCTGCCGGAGAAAGAGCCGCCTATCTCCACCCACTTCATTCACTGAGGGAAGGAGGTCTACACCATGCGCGTACTGGTGGTAGTAGACATGCAGAAGGACTTTGTGGACGGCGCTCTGGGCACCCAGGAGGCCCAGGCCATCGTCCCCGCTGTGGTGGAGAAGATCCGCACCTTTGATGGGCTCATCTGTGCCACCATGGACACCCACACGGCGGAATACGCCAGCACCCAGGAGGGCCATAACCTGCCGGTGCCCCACTGCATCGATGGCACCCCGGGCTGGGAGATGAATGACGCCGTCTTTGATGCTTTGGACCGCCGGGAGGACTGGCAGGGCAACCTCTTCCGCAAGCCCGCCTTCGGCTCGGTGGAATTGATGGGGTATCTCAGAGAGCAGAATGAGAAGGACCCCATCCAGGAGATCACCCTCATCGGCCTCTGCACCGACATCTGCGTCATCTCCAACGCCATGCTGCTGAAGGCCGCCCTGCCGGAGGTCCCCATCACCGTAGACGCAGCCTGCTGCGCCGGCGTCACGCCGGAGAGCCACAAAAACGCCCTGGCCGCCATGAAAATGTGCCAGATTTGCATCGAAAACGAGGCATAAGGGGAGAGATACATGGAAAATCATATCTTTAACAACAGTCACATCCTGGCATGGCTGCAGTACTATGCAGACAACATGCACATCGACCTGGAGCGGGTCCGCCTGCTGGACATCACCCGCAAGAACAAGAACCTGATCCCCATGGTGGAGTCCCACCATGCGGTGCTGGTCTTCACCGAGGCCGGCCACCCGGACATCTTCTACCGCATGTGGAATGCGGGCCTGGGAGACTGCGAGGTCTGGTACAACGAGGGCTCCGATCCCACGGGACCCATCCTCCACACGCCGGTGCGGAACATGATCAACCGGGGCATCAACGCCAGCGCCGCCATGCTGATCCTGAACCCCAATGCCCGCTCCACCTATAAGATCGGCATGCGCAACTCGGACTTCATCCGGGGCACCGTCCGCTATGTGGGCAGCGAGATCCGGGCCGTGATTCTCAACAAGATGCACCTGGGAGCCCAGGACACCGTCTGCATCGTCAGCGGCGCCAGCATCGCCGTGGAGTCCGCCATGGTGGCCCCGGAGGGGACTGTCATCGCGGTGGAGTACAGCCAGGAGGACCGGCGCACCGTAGAGGAGAACGCGGAGAAGTTCGGCCTCAACAACATCACCGTCATCGACAAGGTCTCGGAGGAGAACCTGAAGAACCTGCCGATCCCCTCCCTCACCTTCCTCGTGGCCTCCGCCAGCATGGAGCAGGAGATCGAGTGCCTCCGCAAGCTGAACCCCCAGATGGAGATCGTGATCTACACCCTGGACTTCCGCTGCGCCGCCTCCCTGCCGGAGCTTCTGGAGAAGTACGGCTTCCGGGAGACGGAGGTGATCCAGATCAGCGTCAGCAAGCTGAATCCGGGCAAAAACACCTTCGACACCGAGCCTGCGCCCTGGATTGTGTCCGGCACCCCCTGACAGATGTGCGTCCCTCCGAAACACTTCCGGTAAAATCGACCGCAATTTGTGAAATGTGGCTGTTGACTTTCTCCGCCTCATTTTATATACTACCGCCCAAGTTCAGACCCCTGTAAAAACAGTGATGGAGACAGTAGGGCCCGTCAAGGATTCAGAGAGCCGGCAGCTGGTGGAAAGCCGGTATCCAGAGACCTGCCTGAAGATCACTCCGGAGTTTCAGCCCAAAACGCGCAATGAGGCGGAGTAGACGCTGACGGCTTCCCCCGTTACCGGGAGTGCGTATGTTGGTACGCAGGTTTTGGGTGGTATAACGGCTGTCTATTCTGGCGTCCGTCCCTGACCAGGGGCGGACGCTTTTTCTTTTCGGAGAGGACTGAGTAATATGGAAAAAACCATGACCGAGATTCGCTGGCACGGCCGGGGCGGACAGGGCACTAAGACTGCCTGCCTGCTGCTGGCGGACGCGGCCTTCGCCTCGGACAAGTATGTCCAGGGCTTCCCGGAGTACGGACCGGAACGGATGGGCGCCCCCATCACCGCTTATAACCGCATCAGCGATGTGCCCTGTTCCATCCACTCCTTCATCTATCAGCCGGACTATGTGGTAGTGGTGGACGAGTCTCTGCTGTCCTCCGTGGACGTCACCGCCGGGCTGAATCCGGAGGGCGGCATCGTCATCAACACCAGCCGGCCTCCCTATGAGATGCGCTCCTTCCTGCGGGGCTATCCCGGCCGGGTGTGGACCATCGACGCCCGCCGCATCAGCGAGGAGCTGCTGGGCGGCTACTTCCCCAACACCCCCATGCTGGCTGCCATCGTAAAGGTGAGCGGCATTCTGGACCCGGACCGCTTCATCCACGACATGGAGGCCTCCTTCCACCACAAGTTCGCCACCAAGCCCCAGGTCATCGAGGGCAACATGAAGTGCCTGATCCGTTCCATGCAGGAGGTACAAGCAGAATGAGCTACATCCAAGCAAAAGACATCAATGAGAAGACCCCCTGGCAGGGTCTCACTCCCGGCGGAGAGATCTACGAGGGCGGCACCTCCAAGCTCACCCTCACCGGTCAGTGGCGGGTAAACCGTCCCGCCTGGAACTCCGCCCTCTGCCGCCAGTGCCTGTTGTGCGCCCCCTTCTGCCCGGACTCCTCCATCCCCGTGAAGGATGGCAAGCGCCTGGACTTTGACCTGGACCACTGCAAGGGCTGCGGCATCTGCGCCAAGGTATGTCCCTTCAAGGCCATCCGCATGGAACAGGAGGTGCACCAATGAGCATCCGCGAGCGCCTGTCCGGCAACGAGGCAGTGGCCTACGCCATGCGCCAGATCAACCCGGACGTCTTTGCAGCCTTCCCCATCACACCCTCCACGGAGATCCCCCAGTACTTCGCCCAGTATGTGGCCAACGGCCAGGTGGACACCGAGTACGTCACGGTGGAGTCTGAGCACTCCTCCATGTCCACCTGTATCGGCGCCTCCGCTGCCGGCTGCCGGGCCGTAACCGCCACGTCTTCCGCCGGTCTCGCCTTCATGTACGAGGTCCTGTATGTGGCCGCCTCCAGCCGGCTGCCCATCACCCTGGCCTGCGTGAACCGCACCCTCACCGGCCCTATCAACATCAACAACGACCACTCGGACTCCATGGGCGCCCGGGACTCCGGCTGGATCCAGATCTACGCCGAGAACAACCAGGAGGCCTACGACAACTACCTCCAGGCCATGCGCATCTCCGAGACTCCGGATGTCCGCCTGCCCATCATGGTGTGCCAGGACGGCTTCATCACCTCCCACGCCGTGGAGAACATTCTGCTGGAAGAGGATGCGGCGGTAAAGGCCTTCGTAGGGGAGTATCATCCCGAGCACGCCCTCATGGGCCGGGATCATCCTCTCGCCGTGGGTCCTTACGACAACTCCCCCTACTGCATGGAGCACAAGGTGCAGCAGGCAGAGGCCATGAAGAACGCCAAGCGGGCCATTCTGGACGTGGCGGCGGACTTTGAGAAGACCTTCGGCCGGAAGTACGGCTTCTTCGAGGAATACCGCATGGAGGACGCCGAGGTGGCTCTGGTGCTCATCGGCTCCACCGCCGGCACCGCCAAGGCCTGCATCGAAGACCTCCGCAGCCAGGGAATCAAGGCGGGTCTCGTAAAGATCCGTGTGTTCCGCCCCTTCCCCTTCGAGGAGATCGCCGCCGCCCTGTCCCATGTGAAGGCCGTGGCCGTGATGGACAAGAGCGAAGGCTATTCCGCAGCCGGCGGCCCCCTCTTTGCCGAGGTGCGCTCCGCTTGCTATGATCTGCCCAATCCCCCCAAGATGATCGATGTGGTGTACGGCCTGGCCGGCCGGGACTGCGCGGTGCAGGACGTGGAGCGGGTATACCGCTATCTGCTGAAAATCGTTGAGACCGGCGAAGTTGGCCCCCGGTACATCCACATGGGCCAGCGCAGCGCCAAAGAGGAGGTCCTGGGCAATGGCCTATAATCACAAGGTAGAACTGTCCAAGCCGGAGCGGTTTGCCCCGGGACAGCGGCTCTGTGCCGGCTGCGGCGCCGGCATCGCCTGCCGGGCCATCATGCGGGCCCTGGACGAGGGAGACAAAGCCGTGGTGTGCAACGCCACCGGCTGTCTGGAGGTCTCCTCCTTCACCTATCCCTGCACTTCCTGGGAGGATTCCTACATCCACGCTGCCTTTGAGAACGCCCCCGCAGTCTGCGGCGGCGTTGAGGCGGCATACAATGTACTGCGCCGCAAGGGCAAACTGGACGAGAACTACAAGTTCATCTGCATCGGCGGCGACGGCGGCACCTACGACATCGGCTTCCAATCCCTGTCCGGCGCCATGGAGCGGGGCCACGACATGGTGTACTTCTGCTACGACAACGAGGCGTACATGAACACCGGCATCCAGCGCTCCTCCTCCACGCCTCGGTTTGCCAATGCCACCACCACCCCCGTGGGCACCGTGTCCACCGGCAAGAAGCAGGAAAAGAAGGATCTCACCGCCATCCTGGCAGCCCATCACATCCCCTACGTGGCCCAGACCACCTTCCTCGGCAACTTCAAGGACCTGCACGAGAAGGCCCACCGGGCCATCTACACCCCAGGTCCCGCCTTCGTGAACGTGATGGCACCCTGCCCCAGAGGCTGGCAGTATCCCGCAGACCTGCTGCCTCAGATCTGCAAGATGGCCGTAGAGACCTGCGTCTGGCCCCTCTATGAGGTGGTGGAGGGCAGATGGATCCTGAACTACGTGCCCAAGAAGAAGCTGCCGGTAGAGGAGTTTTTGAAGCTCCAGGGCCGGTTCAAACACTGCTTCAAGCCCGGCAACGAGTGGACCATCGAGTCCGCCCAGAAGTACGTGGACGAGAAGTGGGAGCAGCTCCAGGAGCGCTGCGCTTCCAACTGAGTTTTCTCTCCTATTCTGCCTCCCCCGCCGCCCGGCGGGGGAGGCTTTTTGCCTCTCTTGCATCAGCAGTCCTTCTGTGGTACCATATGCCAAAACAAGTTCCCGAAAGGAGCCCTGTCCATGCCCCGTCCAGCACAAGAGAAATCCCTCCGCCCAGGCGGTCCCTTCCCCATCCAACTGCTCTTCCAGAACAAAATCCCCCAACCGGACCAGAAGCAGGCACTCTCCGTCCTGGAAAAGCACATTGGGAAGGTAGAGGCGGCCAGCCAGGATGAGAACGCCCAGTCCTTCCTGGCAAGGGAGCATGTGGCCCGCTTCCAGGACAACTTCTCCTCGGTGGTGCTCTCCCTCTCCCCTTGCATGCCCTTCCAGGGGGAGAAGCTGGACGCCTTTGTCCGGGCCAACATGTGGGACTGCCCGGACCGGGATGCCCTTCTCCAGAATTGCCGCTGGCAGGTGATCGCAGGAGACGCCCTGGCCGGCGGTCTCCCGGCGGTGGAGCGGGCAGAGCTGGATATGGACTGGCTCATGGCGCTGCTGGAGCTCTTCCCCTCCTGCGAGGCGGTGTACTTCCCCTCCTCCGGCAAGCTCTTTCACCCGGAGCAGATCCGCAACGCTCCCTTCACCGGGATCCAGCGGTTTCTCCACTTCGGCATGAATGTGCGGATGTTCCAGATGCCGGACGGGAACTCCGTGCTCACAGACACTCTTGGTCTTCAAGTTCTCAGCCTTCCGGACCTCCAGTATCACTACAGATCCATGCACCCCGGCTGGGTGGCCGCCCACGCATACACCATGGCCGCCTCTCTCCTCCAGTACGGGGACGACTTCCAGGACGGGGATACGGTGGACGGCATGGAAAATGGGCAGCTCTCTGAGGCTGTGGAGTGGACCTGCCGGCGGGAGATGGCCATCATCCAACCCAGCCGCACGGTGCTGGACATCGCCCCAGGACAGTATGCCGCACCCCGGCAGCAGCCGCCGCTGGCAGAGCAGCCCTGAAAACCACAAGAGCGGTTCCCCCGGCTGTCCGGAAGAACCGCTCTTTGCTGTGTGCCGTTGTCTGCTGGCTCAGTCTATGGAGACCAGCTCATAGGTGCGGCTGCCGAGGCCCAGCGCCTCCGCCGCATCCAGGATGATGGTACCGTGGCGGGACTCAATCCGCTAGATGAGAGCCGCCTTGCCCGGGTCCTCGGCGTTGTACACCAGGTCCACGCAGGCCTGGTCCAGGGCCAGCGGGTCCAGGGATGCCAGGGCGCCGATGTCCGCCATGGCGGGATCCTCTGCCACGGCGCAGCAGTCGCAGTCGACAGAGAGGTTGGCCATCACGTTGAGGAATGCCAGTTTTCCCGGGAAATAGTCCATGATAGCCCGGTCTGCGTCCGCCATGGACTCCAGAAAGCTGTCATGATCGGCGGTCATGAGGGCGTTGAAGCCCTGCACATCGGTGCCGCTCACATGGATGTGGTGCTTGCCCCGGGAGGAGGCCAGGCCGATGGACATGTTCTTCAGCGCCCCGCCGAAGCCGCCCATGGGGTGGCCCTTGAAGTGGGAGAGGATGAAAAGGCTGTCGTAGTGGGTGATGTGGCTGCCCACAAAGTTCTCCTGCAGGTGCTTGCCGCCCCGCACAGGAAGGGCGATGTCCCCCTCCTCGTCCAGGATGTCCACCGGGGCGCAGGCGGTCCAGCCGTGGGCCTCCATGGTCTTCCAGTGAGCCTTGGTGGTGTCCCGGGTGCCTGCATAGGCGGTGTTGCACTCCACGATGGCGCAGCCTGCGTGGCGGATCAGCGGGCCCAGCAGGTCCGGGCGCAGAAAGTTCTGGTTGCCGGTCTCCCCGGAGTGGATCTTCACGCCGGTCTTGCCCGGGAGCTTAACCTGCAGTTTGTCATAGAGGCGGATGAGCCCCTCCGATGAGATGTCTCGGGTAAAATACACTTTGGATGGCACGGAGCATTCTCCTGTTCTGCTGTATCGGCTATGATGCTCTATTCTACCGGCTTTTCGAGGCGGCGTCAAGGGGCATTCCAGTAGCTGCTGCCGGCTCTATTGGGGTTACCGGGTCCTCCGGCACCCAGACACTCACTTTGCCGCCGTTCACCGGGAACTCTGCCGAGCCGGTTTCATCCAGCACCAGCCATCCCGGGCAGTTTCCGGTGCAGTCCCGGAAGCGCTCTCCGGCGTGGTCTGTGCCGAGGCACATGAGAAGAGCGCCGCTCTCCCCGTTGGAGAGGACAACTGCCATGCCGGAGCCGGAGATCTCCGGGATACCGGCTCTGGTCCAGCCTATCATATCTGGTCGCTCTATGTACGAGGTCTCCCGACCCCAGGCGTACCGCTGCCGGGCGTGGAGCATGGCCTTCAGACCCGGTACCGGCGGGATGTTATCGTGGGGAATGCCATACAGGTCCCCATAGAAGACGCAGGGAGTGCCCGCCTCCCGGAGGAGGATCAGGGCATAGGCCAGCGGCTTGAACCAGCCCTGCACCCAGGACTGGAGAGCCTGTCCCGGCTGGGTGTCATGGTTGTCCACGAAGGTTACCGCG
Source organism: uncultured Oscillospiraceae bacterium (assembly GCA_947623875.1). GTDB lineage: Bacteria > Bacillota > Clostridia > Oscillospirales > Oscillospiraceae > Enterenecus. Next base: position 8,390 of record CANQII010000008.1, on the reverse strand, counting down.
CAGTCCGGGCGATGGGCAACCAGGGTGTCCTGGAGAAGGGTGCGGAGGTCGTAGCTGCGGCCCGCCTCACTGGCCTGAAAGAGGTGCATGTGCAGGGGCACGTCGAAGAGGGACATCACCTGCCCAGAGCGGTCCAGAAAGCTGCAGAGGGTGTTCACGTCCGGGTTCCAGTACTCTCCCACCGCAGGCAGCTCCCGTCCGGTGTCCTGCCGGAGCTTCGTGAGCCAGTGGGTGAAAAAGGAGAAGCTGATGTGCTTCACCGCATCCAGCCGGAAGCCGTCCACCCCGGTGAAGTCCAGATACCAGCGGCCCCACCGGTCCAACTCCCGGATCACCTCCGGGCTGGACATATCCAGGTTGGCTCCCATGAGGTAGTCGAAATTGCCGTTCTCCTTGTCCACCTTCCGGGCCCAGTTCTTATCGGCAAAGCGGAACACGGCACTGCGGTCCTGGGCCTCATCCCAGTCCACCCCGCTGAAATGGGTCCAGTTCCACTGGAAATCGGAATACTTCCCCTTACGGCCGGGGAAGGTAAAGCGGGTCCAGGCCTGGATGCTGGTCTCCTCCAGGGATTGGGTGCGGTCCTGGCTGTCTGAGCGCACCGCCTCCACGGTCTCCGTGGCATCCGCCCCCATCCGGTGGTTCAGCACGATGTCCGCCAGCACATGGAGACCGGCAGACTGGAAGGCCCGAATTGCCGCCAGGTACTGGTCCTTGGTCCCGTATTTTGTGGGCACACTGCCCTTTTGATCAAACTCCCCCAGGTCGTACTGGTCGTAGACGCCGTAGCCCACATCGTGGATGCCGGCCTGTCCCTTGTACGCCGGCGGCAGCCAGATGTCTGTGAAGCCCAGATCGGCAAGGCGCTGTGCCTCCGCTGCAGTCTGATTCCAGAACTGGCCGTCCTCCGGCAGGTACCACTCGAAGTCCTGAAGGATGGTTCTCTGTTTCATGTAGTAGTTCTCCCTGTCCGTCCCGGGCACAGGCCGCAGCCTGTATGGAGCAAGGGCGCCTGTTTCCAGGGGGACTGTGAGGAAAGCCAGGGTCCGATACCTTGCACTGTGCTGCCATCGGGGGCTTTCGAAAGTTTGCATTGGCTGGTCTCTCCCAGCGGCCCCGGATTGTACCAGGTCATCTCCCATCTGTCTACCGGCATTTTGCACGATTTTCCCGGGCACACCGGTCCAAACGCGTCCTCTTCATTGTACAATTTTGGGGAAGAGCAACTTTTCCGGCAAGAATCATCTTTTGCAAGAAGTTCTCCCCACCTGCTCTCTCATGCGATGTTGGAGGCGTTTCCTTTGCCGTTACCAAACGTAACTGCGACTCGATACCAATGCACTAGAGATTGAGTATGCCAGCCGTTTGCCTAAGAATTCCCTGATCTTCCATCATCTCTTCCGACAAGCAGGCATACTCTGATGCGGGGGATGGTAGGAGATCGTTGACCGAGAAAGAGCTATCCTTATAACTCGGACATTTTTGAAGTTCATAGTGATTCTCTCGGGGATTTACTGGGGAGCGTCTTTGTGTGGAGGACAGTAAGCAAAAAGAGAGGGCGTACCGTGATGGCACGCCCATAGTTTGACCTGCTATGAATTCCTTAAGCCGGGGAAAGGTTGTTTTTACGGCAAAAGTCCAGGACCTCCGCTTCGGTTGTATTGTAAATCTGAGCTACCTTGGAGATACTGACACCTGCCTTCAGTGTTTCAAAGAGAAGGCGGTTGCTCGCACGCTCCTCCCCCATCTCAATGCCCTGCTCAATACCGGTTTGCAGATAGGCTTCGCCGATAACTCCCATCTTGATAACCTCCTTGCGAATTTCATCTGGGATATGATACTTTTCGGCCAACTTTGCATTGCGCTCGTCAGCCGAAAGGCCTGCGGAAAACAGTGTGCTGCAAAAATCGGCTAAGGTGTTTTCACATCCAACAGACGGATCACAGCAATACACGATGAAAATTGACATAATTTGATATGTCTCAGGCGGAAGAGGGGTCAGCTTTTCGTTCGGCTTTTCCTGGAGACCAATCTCGCGTACTTCTCCTGCGGTCTCCTTTGAAGGCTTGGGGCAGATCCAGATCGAATATACTTTCCTGATCTTGTCATACTCTTGGTCTTTGAAGACTGTTCCTCGTTGATCGGTAATAGCACGCGCTGAGTAATAGCCTGCCCGACGAGCAATTGGGTATCCTGGGTAAAAGTCATTCTGAATCTCCATGTTAACGATCAGTTTGATCCGCTCGCTTTCTTTGTCCACAAAAGCATCGAAATATACATCGTAATAGATGTCTCCGTCATTTATGGATTTTGACACGGTGTTCTTCATTTCAACAATATCGTTGACGCTCGATTCGGCATAATTGTCATCAAGCGGATGACTCAACGCCTCAACTCTACCGATGTGTGTCTCAACTTCACTGACAGACATGCCTTTAAATTCAGGAATCACTTCGCGAATGATGTTTGCCAAAATACACTTGTGCTTCAGGATATTGACTGACTGCTTGTCGAGATTGGGTTCATCGCCTGCTGCCAGGATGGTCTTTGCTAGGTCAGTTTTTTCAGTCATGATAAGTGACCTCCTCCTTGTCGAAGAACCTTCGTCCACCTGTATATTAGCACAAGATCGCCAATGATGCAAGACCCTCGCCGAAATTTTCCCGATAAAACAGAGAATGTAAAACTTTACTTCTGGGAACGCTGTCGCCCGTGGAAAGAAGTCTTACATCGAATAGTACTTGCAAACTCCAGCAGTCTGTTGTACACTCCCGCCTGATCCTCCCGGCTGGACGTAGGCCAGCCAGTCTTCACCATACAAGAGAGCATAGTATCAGAAAGGCTCAAAAAGCCGCAAGAGGCATTTCCTCCTGCGGCTGGACAGGTGCCCGGAGTCGAACCGTGATTTCCCAAGCGGGCGTTCTCCTGTGAACTACTACCTGTCTGCTCTGTTATACTACAAATCTGCTGCATCCGCAACCTTGACTTCTTCTGTGCGTGTCGTCTCACCCCTCACAGACAAACTCTATGGCCACCTGCGGGAAGCTGCCGTTCGTTGGAAAAAGGCACTGCCCCCATGCTTTCCCGCTATTGTTCCAATCCGCACTTTTCTTGTTCTATTTTCTGCTCAAGCAGCAAATTCTCGCATTTCGAGAGTCCATTCCCCATCTCCAGGGTGGTATTCTCCCTCTCGGAACGGTAGAATACAGCCAGATCCAGACAAAAGGAGGTCTCCTTTATGGAACATAATTCTTTAGGCTCGTTCATCGCCGCCCTCCGCAAGGCCTCTGGCATGACCCAGAAGGACCTGGCAGACCGGCTCCACGTATCAGACAAGACCGTCTCCCGCTGGGAGCGGGATGACGGCGCACCGGACCTCTCCGTGATCCCGGTGCTGGCAGAGATCTTCGGCGTCACCTGTGATGAGCTCCTCCGGGGCCGCCGGAATTCCCCTGTCCAGCAGGCACAGGCGGAACCCACCGAGGAGAAGCCCTCTCCCAAGGCCATCAAAGAGCGCCAGCGTCTCATCAAAACCGCCCTCACCCGGTACAGCACCTTCACCTATATCGCCATGGGCATTGCAGTCCTGGGCCTTGTAGTGGCGCTGATCTGCAACCAGGTGTTCTATCGGAGCACACCGGGTTTTCTCCTGGGCATCGTCTTTCTGGCCGCCGGCGTGATCTGTCAGGCAATCGCCATCACCCGGGCCGTAGCGGATTTGGATGAGGATCTGCTCACCCCAGAGGAGTGCGCCGCATACCGGGAGAAGGTGTTCCGCCTGGCCTCTCTGAGCTTCGGGTGCACCGCCGCGCTGCTGGGCTTCATCGCTCCCATGCTGTTGGCAGACGATTGGGGGCTCAGCACCTCCTCTCTCCTGTTCTTTGGTGCTCTCGGGGTCTGCGCTGTGTTGGTACTCTACGCCCTCGTACGGGGTCTGGCGGTAGTCCCGATGCTGGTCCGCAAGGGCTATCTCGCCAGCACCGAGGAGGTCTCTGCCCGCTTCACCCGCAATCGGAAGCTGCTCTCCCGCTGCGCCATCGTTCTGGCCATCCTGTGGGTGCTCACCGGCGTGGGGCTGGGGATCTTAGTCAGCGATCCCTTCCTCTTCGCAGAGGCGCAGATCTTCACGGACTACGACAGCTTTGTGGCGTTCATGGAGCAGCCCATTGATGTCGCAGGCCACCCATACTTCCCAGACCCCGATGAGCCGGAGCGGGATGACGACATCGTCACCCTGGAGTGCGCCGGCAAGGTTCTCTGCTCCTATCACAAGCGCAACTACGATATCAATCGGATCTCCTACGGGAATAACGATACCCTGCTGCCCATCACCGTCCTGACAGGCACCGAATGTGAGAAGTCCTTTGATCGCGTCTCCAGGCTGGAGTACGTCTGCTACGGCGCTTTCATCGTGGAAACCATCGCCGTCGGCGTGTTCTACTGGTTCCGGAGAGCCCGCTGAGGACTCATCTGGCAGACCGTATCTCTCCAGACACTCCCGCCCACAGGCGCATACAGCGCCTGTGAACACCCCATATTCGCAAAGAAGCGGCGGTGTGCCGCCCGGGATCCGGGTGGTACACCGCCGCTTGTCAGTGGCGATTCAATTCAGACTCAATTCCAAACTGGAATCAGTCTTCCTTGCGCTTCTTGGTGGCCACAAGGCCGGTGCCGGACAGGGCGGCCAGAGCGAACCAGATGACCATGGACACATCGCCGGTGGGCGGGACGTTGTCGTCAGGAACCTGCGGCTCGGGAGCGGGAGTGGTCTCCGGCTCGGGCTCAGTGGCGGCAGCTGCGCTCACAGTGATGCTGCCTCTGGGCTCACCGTAGTCCGCTGCGGTGACAACGCCGTCCAGCTCCTCTTCGATGTAGTCCATGAGGGCCACATCCATTGCGGTGCCAGTGTCCATCACAGTGGCAACGGAGAAGGCATAATAGGTGTCGCCGCCGGCAGCGCAGAAGTCGTTGGTAACCACTGCATAGGTGGCATCCGGATCAAACGGCTGGCCGTTAATGCTCTGGATGGTGACACGCTTGATGCTGGCAGGAGCATAGTAGGTGGAACCCGGATAGAGCTCGCCCTGATCGTACGGGATAGAGGTGTCAACGGTGAAGTTGATGCCGGCAACCTGCGGGAAGCCGCCAAGAGCCTCAGGTGCGCTGGAAGTGGAGGCCTCAAGGACTTCCAGAAGGGTGGAGCCCTTCACGTACACGATGGCCACGGTGTTGCCGAAGGGCAGCACGGTGTGCACATCGTTGCGGCTGATGTCGCCGGCCTCGATGGTGGCACGGATGCCGCCGCCGTTGGTGATGGCCACAACATGGTCTGCGTCCACCTCAAGTCCGCCGTCCTTGGTAGCAGACCACAGGATGGCATCGGTGATAAGGTCGCCCAGGTTGGTCTCTTCGGTGCGGTTGCCAGGCTCCCGCTCGCCATTCAGCAGAACTTCGGTCTTGGCGAAGGTGGCGCCGTACTTGGCCTCGATCTCTGCCATGATGGCGTCAGCGCGGGCCTTCACGGTCTCATCGGGCGTTACGAGTTTTGCTGCATCCTCTTTGGAGATCAGCTCGGTGGTGATGGTGCCGTCCTTGGCGATGGTTACAACGCCGTAGTTATTAAATCCGGTGCCGGTGGAGGTCACATAGGTGTCGCCCACCTTGTTGGTATCGGTGCCGATCTTGCCCTCGATGTCCTCGATGGTGCTGTGGGAGTGGCCATCGATGAACACATCGATGCCGGTGACGCTGCCCAGCAGGTCGATGGAGCGGTTGGCGGTGGTAGCGGTCTCATCATCCACGCCCAGGTGGCCGATGCAGATGATGTAGTCGCAGCCCTCAGCTTCCAGAGCGGCAACTTCTGCCTGAGCGCAGGCATACATCTCAACGCTGGAGGAGAAGGTCACGCCCTTGATCTTGGCGGGGTGGGCCTTGGTGGCGGTCTCGGGGGTCTCCATGCCGAAGATACCGATCTTTACGCCGTTCTTCTCTACCACAGCGTGGGTGCCGAAAGCGGCAGCGCCGTCATAGAGGGTGTTTGCGGAGAGGACCTGGAAGTCGGCCTTCTCCATGATGGTCTTCAGGTTCTCGAAGCCATAGTCGAACTCGTGGTTGCCCAGAGCGGCGAAGTCATAGCCGGCCAGGTTCATGAGCTCGATGGCAGTGGCGCCCTGGGACTCACTGACATAGGTGGTGCCCTGGATATAGTCGCCGGCATCTACCACGAGGACGGCATCGCCCTTGGCCTCATAGTACGCCTTCAGAGCGGCCATGGTGGCATAGCCTTCAATCGCGCCGTGGACGTCGTTGGAGTGCAGGATGACCACATTGCCGGAGGCCTCAGGAGCGGTGCTCTCAGCGGGGGCTTCACTCTCAGCAGGAGCGGTGCTCTCAGCGGGCTCAGCGCTCTCAGTGGGAGCAGTGCTCTCTGCGGGCTCGGTGCTCTCAGCAGGGGCGGGAGCTTCCACAGCCAGGTTGGTCTTCAGAGCGGTGATCTCGTCTGCGGTGAGGCCGATGTCCTTCAGATAGGTCTCAGCAGCAGCAGCCAGGTCAGCCTTGGCGGCATCCTCACCGGCGAGGGTCTCAAGGGTCTTTACGATGTTGCTCTCAGCGATGGCATTGTACTTCTCGCTGTCCTTCTCGGGATCCACATGGAAGTAGTTCTCATAGGACACCATGTAGTCTGCAACTACCTTCTGATAGGTGGCACCCATCAGGCACTCCAGCAGAGCGGAGACAAAACCGGCGCGGTCCTTGCCCTCGGTGCAGTGGATGGCATAGGGACCCTCGTTGGCAGCCAGGAAGCGGAAACCTTCTGCCAGGCCAGCCTTGTAGTCGTCAGCAGTTTCATCAATGCCCAGATTCAGGGCCTTTACCTTGCCAGCCTCGAAGAGGGACTTGTAATAGGGGGAATCAAAACCTTCGGCAGCGATATAGCCTTTAATCATCTCATCGTTATCTGCCAGGTTCAGAACAGCCTTTACACCGGCAGCCTCGATGAGGTCATCGGCATAGGCGGCGCGGCCCAGTTCGTTGTTCACGGGGCTGCTGGTGCGGTATGCAGCGGGGACGCTGGGGATCGCACGGAAGTTGGCAAAGATCTCATCGGAGGCATAGTCGTCCCGGACGTTAGTGCGGGTCAGCTGGTGAATCAGGTACTCGGCAGCATAGCCTCCCTTTTCCGCCATACTGATCTTCACTGTAACAGTGCTGGGATCAAACGCAGTACCGTCCTTATTGGTCCAGGAGACGGACTTGTCCTCAGCGACTACCTTAACGGCAATCTCAAGGGTAGAGGCCATGTCGCCCTTGTTGATGGCGGCGACAACAGAGCCAGGCACATCGTTGCCCTCATCATCCTTCGAATCTGGAACAACACAGAGAACCATGGAACCAACGTCTACATCACTGTAGCTGGTGCCCATCGGCATCTCATAGGCGGTGCCGTTGATCTCCAGGCTTACGATGTCGCCGTATTCATATCCGGCGTCCAGGATCGTTTGCGGGTCAATGTCCAGGACCAGGTTGCCGTACTTATTCGCTTCGACAAGCTTGCCCTCGACAGCTGCAACCTCGGTAGTGGTTGCGCTGTCCGCTGTGGTGTTGGTGGCAGCGTCAGTGGACTCCGCCGCCATAGCGGGGAGACCGGTGCACAGCACCAAAACCAACGCCAGCAGAATTGCTACGGTCTTTCTGAATTTCGTCATAGTTCTGCCTTCCTTCGTTAAAATAGCGGCAAGGTGGCCCTTGCCACTTCACATCATACAGCCTTCCGGCGGATTTTGCAAGAGTCGCCGAAAGTTTTATCTGCAGCCAATCCTATTTTGGCGAAATCCACACCAGCACACTAAAGTATTTTTTCATTCTTCCCACTTTCCAGCGTTTTTGTTCTGGGAAACCCTGTAAAAAGCGCAAAATGCCGCCCTTTGCGAGCTCAAAATGTGCCAAGCTCGCAAAGGGCGGTGTGGGGATGCTCTGCTTTTGGGTACCGGTCCGGCGGGATTACTTGCTCTTCTTTTGGCTGCGACGCTTCACGTCCTCCTCAATCTCCGCCTTCCAGTCTGCGGCCATGGGTGCGGCGCAGGAGCGGACGTGGGAGACGGCGGCGCTGATCACGTTGTAGTTCAGGGAGGTGCCTACTTCATCGTTGAGATAGGTCACGGCCCGGTCTGCGTTGATGCCGATGCGGGCAGCCTCTTTCGCGGCATCGATGTTGGCGCCCAGGAAGAGGAACTCCCAGCCGTATTTCTCCTTCTGGCGCTCGATCATCTCCTTCACCTTCTTGTAGTCGTAGCGGTGGCTGGCGTTCTCCATGCCATCGGTGGTGATCACAAAGAGAGTGCGGTCTGGAATGTCTTCCTTGCGGGCGTACTTGTGGATGTTGCCGATGT
>CANQII010000007.1 GCA_947623875.1 uncultured Oscillospiraceae bacterium | reverse complement strand
CCACGTTGTGGGACGAGTGGAATCCCTGTCAGGTGTATGTGATGAGCATCCGGTAGGGCATGTACTGGGTGTTCTGGCGGGGGATTTCTATGGGTTATGCGCCAGAAGCTGTCTTACGGGACAGGTACGGGTGAAAAGATGCTGCTGGTGTCTCTATTGCGATGGCGAGCCTGTGGGCTGGATACACGATAGCGTCTTGAGCCTACGGGAGGTTGGACTGGAGTATCTTCCGGAGGAGATCAAACGGCCAACCAAAGAGGACAAGATTCAGGAACTGGTGATCCCCTTGGACTGCGCCGACCCAGACTGGCTTTCAATGGCGGTCCAGGACACTGCCGATCTCCGTAGGAAGGGTGACTGATTCCGGTGCACAAGGGCAAATACGAATTTGAAATGGGCTCAGACTGAGCAGTTTCGGAATGGAGGCGGGCAATGAAATACAAAAACCTCGTGAGGGCGATGATCTGTGATCTGCGCGAGCCGGTGTTTGAAGAACTCAAACAGTTGCTGCTCGGAGAATTCATATCATTCTCTATCATAGATCACAAGAGCGTCACCAGAGACATTCTTGCAGAGAAGGTCTGCGACTACTTTGGCACGCTTGAAATCAAGACCGGCAAGGCGTTCAACAAGCATGTCGAGTCCTATCTGGATGCCTTGGATTCCATCGTGGGACCGCATATTGCCAAACCACCACAGGCGAAAAAAGGTGGCAAGACGCCGGTTGTTCCTCGGGCAAGGATGTACTACGACAAGGCCATGATGATCAAAGAGGGTAAGGATCTATCCCTGACACAGCTGATCGACTATTCCCGGTTCATGCTGTGCCTGTACGCTGCAGCACTGAAAAGCGAAGGGAAGCCGATCGACAACTTCAACTATGCGGCAGACTGCCTCTCTCCAACGGACATCGTGAATGCCCTGAAAAATAAGGAGATCTCGGTTGTATTTCCTCCTTCCAAAAAGAGGCGGTTTGACATGAAGGAGTTATACAGCGATGACGTGTGCACATTGATCTTGTCTATGCTGATTCTCTGCTCAATTGCCAATGGGACAGAAAGGGGAGATACCAAACATGAGTGAGCCATTAGCAGTCAACGCCTTGGAACAGCTGAAGGCATTTCTAAACAAAAAAGGCTATATGGAAATTATAATCAGAGATCAGAAAGGTCGCATCAAGACCATTCAGAAAGTTATGCTCAGCAATCTTTCAGAAACGCAAGAGGAAGTTAAAAAGCTTACCCAAACGGTCATTGACAAGCTCAATGAGTATACGCATCTGGGTGAAAAAACCTTGAAGAACCTAGGCAACGTGGCAAAGTTGGAGAAAATCGATATACTGTTGAACGGCCTGAACCTATGCGCTACCTGTGCCGGCTTTGCAATCATGTATGCCAAACTGGACGCGATGAGCGCGGAGATCAATCAACAGCTGTACCGACTTCAGAAAACAGTGAAGCAGGCTCAAGATGTCCGGAACGACTACGAGTTCAACAAAGTGCTGGCAGAGCATACCGATATGCTGGACTGTCAGCGCAAGCAGCAGCCTTTCTCTGAGGGAAGAATGCGGGAACTTGTAGACCGCGAGTATAATGTCCTGATGCTTCTGATCAGTACCTTCCAAAAGGACATCTCCGGAGATCGCGGCGCATTGATCTTCTCCATCTTCTCTATGCTGGCGATGTTCACGGTGTCCCTGCGCACTTTTGATGAGTTGTATTATTTCAACAACCATCAGGTGCTGGGAGAAAAAGAGGTGTGGCATCTGGCACACGAAAAGTGGATGGGCGTATACGATACTCTGTCCTCCGAATGGTTTGTTGAAAAGCTGCAGGATTACGGTACATTCGAGACACAGCTATCAACAGCAGGTGTGGACGTATACTACACCAATTTGATGGATCAGGTAGCAGACTTGAGAAGCGAAATTGAGGACAATCAGACGCTGATCATCGCCATCGGGGACCCTGAACTCTTCCGGCAATATAAAGAGATGAGCACAAAGGAAGTCGCAGACGCCATTGAAGCGGCATACAGAGAAGCCGGCAGCGATTTGGATGAGGAGACCGTACAAGCAGCGTATCAAAACGCGATGCAGCAGGCAGCCATGGCTTGAGGTGACCCGCTATGGATGTTTCCGTCAAGAACGCTTTTGATAAGCTCGTCACAGCGTGCGGGCGGGTAGACGCTCACCGGCAGAAGCAAAAGGACGGATTGCCCCTGAAAAGACTTCTTGCGGAGGATGTCCATGCCTTTATCTGTCTGATTTCAAAATCCGGTGCAGAGGAACGGTACAGCTGTTTTAATGAAGTGTACCAAGGCGGAGCGTACCCATCTTCTGAATTGGATTGCACTGTAAGGGATGACTTACCCAGAACATTTGTTGTTCTAAACCAATTCGATATCTCCTCAAAAAGGAAGAATTCAGTACAAACAGCAGGCCTGCTTGTAGTCTTTCTGTCCGAGCTTGGAAAGTCCTATCTGCTCAGCAGATTGGACAAGAAAGACATAGACCCCAAGAAATACATAGACTATATCCATTCTCTGCAGGATGCTCTGCCTCGCCAAGAAGAAGAGCGCCCCAGCGATACTGGAAAGGTCTCAACGGATACGGCAACCCCGAAGAAGCCATCACAGAAGGCACATTCGGAGGAGAGCAAGGACAACGAAGAACCCACGGAAGCCGCACAAGAGGACGAACCGGAAGAAACCTTAGAGGAACTGTTGGAAAAGCTGAATGCTCTTATCGGGCTGGCAGGCGTAAAGCAGGAAGTCTCAACGCTGATCAACATGATCAAGATCAAGAAGATTCGCGATGCCCGAGGCTTGAAAACCGCCAACGTATCCAAGCACCTGGTTTTCCTCGGCAACCCCGGAACCGGAAAAACCACTGTGGCAAGGCTGCTGTCCAAGATCTATAAGCAGCTCGGCGTTCTCGAAAAGGGACAGCTGGTAGAGGTAGACCGTGCAGGCCTGGTCGCCGGATATGTCGGTCAGACGGCGCTGAAGACCAAGGAAAAGATCGATGAGGCGATGGGCGGCATCCTGTTTATCGACGAGGCCTATACCCTGGCAAAAGGCGGCTCGGACTTTGGGCAGGAAGCCATCGATACGATTCTGAAAGCCATGGAGGACAATCGGGAGAACTTCGTCGTCATTGTCGCCGGATATCCAGAGCCAATGGAGCAGTTTCTGTCATCAAACCCGGGTCTCAAATCCCGCTTCAACAAGAACATCCTGTTTGAGGATTACACAGAATCCGAACTGTTTTGTATCTTCAACGCTTTCTGCCAGCCATACAGCATGAAACTCAGTGATGAGGCAGAGGAGTGCGTCAAGGCGTATCTGCACCGGCTCGTCCAAAACAAATCAGAGGACTTTGCGAATGGACGTGAAATGAGAAATCTGTTTGAAGCGGCGCTTTCCAATCAGGCAAACCGGCTGGCCGAGAAAACAGATCTCTCAGACGAAGAGTTGAATGAGATCGTCAAGGATGATCTTCCTGCATGGGTGATCCGCCCTCAGAGCAGCGATGATTTCTCTGTCCGCAAGGAAACCGGCTGATACCGCTCAACCAAGAACCGCGATAAATGGATGGTCCTCCATCATGACACAGACAGTCTCCGCACTCTATGGCGCCTATCGCCCCATCAACGAGGCTTTTCACAGGGCGCTGGAGACCAAGGACCCCAAGCAAACAAAGTCCCTGGCGCTGCAGCTTCACGCGCTGGTCCATCCCGCCTGCGTATCCGGCAGCAGCGAGAAGACCATGGCAGACTATGTGTCAGATTACATGTTTGCCGGACACCAGGGAGACCTGGTACCCAGGCAACCCTGGGAGACCGATCTCCACTACGCCGGCACAGATCAGGTGCCCCTGGTGTGGCAGCTCTGGCACACCGCACGGATTGAGGATCTGGTCTCCAACATTCTCCTGGCAAACCAAAGCCAGATCTTCGACGACCGCTGGCAAACGGAGATCGGCTCGCCCATCAGAGACACCGGAAACGCCCTGGAGCCGGAGGAGATCATCCAATTCGGTAACGCGATCCGGCCGGAAGCACTGCACGCCTATATGGTCGCGGTAGGGAGAAACACCAGGGAGATCCTCTCGAACCTGAAGGACGAGGAACTGTTCCAGATGGTCCCCGAGGAGTGGGTCATGCGGATCTACGAGGAAGGGGGCGTCACAGCAGATCTGCGCTCTGTGTGGCTGCTGGTATTCTGGGGCAGGCTCACCCGTGCCGGCATGTTGGAGACGCCCCTTACCAACCACTTCATGATGCATCTCCCGCCCTGTCTGGACCATCTCCCAATTCTGCCTGCGTAGCTTCTCATGTTCTCAGGTATAAAACCCGCAAGACAGCAATTCAAAATTTTAGGAGGTATTTTAAAATGGCTAAAGCAAGCGATCGTTTTGAGTCCGTCTTTATCGATGGCTCTCCCCTGAGCGAATCCGGTGTCCGCCAGATCATTGTGGACAAAGAGACCGGTGTGAACTATCTCATCTGGAAATCCGGCTATGCCGGCGGCATCACTCCGCTCCTGGACGCAGAGGGGAAAGTGGTCATCTCAAAGTGAGCGCACGCCGCCAAGGCGTGCAGGTGAAGCAACAAATCAGGCTTGGAGGTATCTGAAATGTACGTCATCCTCTGTATCTTTCTCATCGCGTTCGGACTGTTCCTGTTTCTCAATCCGGAAGGCTTCTATGACCTCACAGAGCGCTGGAAGTCCAGCACGGACTCTGAGCCCTCAGATTTCTATCTCAAGGACACCCGGTTTGGTGGCATCGTGTTTCTGGTCTTTGGGGTGGCATGCCTGGTTTATCTCTTCTTTCAGCATTGAGCCCTTCCCGTCTTGTCCGCCCATCTGCCGCTGCATGCGGTTGTCCTACCAATTTCCGCAAAGGAGCCTGATCGTATGAAAAAACTGATCTTCGGCTGTACCCTCATGTTGTTTGGCGGGATCTGCGGCACCGGCTGGCTGCTGGCATTCAGCAACCTGGTGGAGCCGGCAGCCTGGAGCACCCTTCTGAACCTCTTCCCCGTTGTGGGATTCGGGCGTGCGGACGGGTACATCGTAATCCTGTTCTATGCCATCGCGGTATTCGGCGCAGTCCTTGCCATACAATCCCTGAAGGAAGACAAGTAGCAGCCCGTCCATGCAGCCTGTATATCCGGCACCGGCAGAGGACGGCACCAACCCTGCATCACAGAGGAGGCACAGACAAGTGGAAAACAGCAAACAAACCCAACCGATTCAGAAGGAACCGCAGCGTGTGGACCCGGAAGAGGTCCGTTTGCAATTTCAGGAGCTCCTGAAGCTGGGGAGAGAAGTAGACAAGATGCTCACGGGATCCCAGCAGACGAAGTACACAGCGGAACGACAGAAACTGCAGAACGCCAAAGGCACCCCCTAAAGAAGACAAAGAAGCCCGCCGGCATCTGAGGGAACAGATGCTGGCGGGCTTCTCGTGCAGGGCGATGTTATAATGCGTTGGCCGGATCTCCCCGGACAATGTCTGCCAAGGTCTTGCTGTCTAAAAAGGTGTTGATGAGCTGGTGGAACTCGGTCCACATGGGGAGGGTACAGCAGATGGAGGCCCGCTCACAGGGTTTCGCACCGCACTCCAGACATGCCACTGGGGCCAGGTCACCCTCGGTGAGCCGGAGCACGTCCCCTACCCGGCACTCCTCCGGCTGGACCAGCAAACGATATCCTCCTGTCTTGCCCTGGAGGCCCTCAATGATCCCGTTTTTCGTAAGGACGGGGAGGATCCGCTCTAGGTACTTCAGGGAGATCCCCTGGCGCTCTGCGATCTCCTTCATGGGCACATAGCCGTTCCCGGCGTGCTCTGCCAGGTCCGCCAGGACCCGGAGGGCGTAGCGTCCTCTTGTGGATATCAGCATGGGATGGTCCACCTCAGTCTCTCGAACTATAGAGCAGATGCCGGGAAAAGGGATCGCTTTCCAATCACTGCTTCTTTGCCAGCTTCTGATACAGCTTTACAAAGCCGGCCTTCCAGCAGAGAAGCAGGCCGCCTGCAACGCCGATGGCCGCCTGGGCGATCTCATAGGGCAGCTTGAGCATGGCGTACTCAAAGGTGCTGTACACATAGATCTTGCCCAGGGTGTATCCCACCACCATGATCACGGCGCCGATGAGGGTCCCGATGGTGGAGGCCAGCACCGGTTTCTTCTGCATCACATGGTGGGAGAAGACGGAGATCACCACCGCCTGCAGCCCGTGGGTAACGAGAGACACGAACATGGGCGCGGGATAGAACAGCAGGTCTCCCAGGAAGGAACCGATGCCACCTACGGCGAAGGCGGCCAGCGGATCCAGCAGAATGGACGCCGTTACGATCACCACGTCGCAGAGGTACAGGTGCCCGCCAGGGACGGGGATGCCAAAAGAACTCATGGCGATGTTCAGGGCCATGAAGACGGCCGTACTGCACACCCAATATGCGGTGTACTTGGCCTTGGGGGTGTTTTGCTGGGACAAGATGCATTCTCCTTTTTAATTTGCGCGTTGGAGCAGATCTGCGCCCCGGCAGTTCCCCCAGAACAGCCTCCGAGGCGCAGATCTCTTTTGGAACGGTGCTCAGGCTTGCTGGACGGCGTCAAAACCGGCCTGCAGGTCTGCCAGGATGTCGTCGATATGCTCGGTGCCGATGGAGAGGCGGATCGTGTTGGGTTTGATTCCCTGGTCCGCCAGCTCCTCTTCGTTCAGCTGGCTATGGGTAGTGGTGGCCGGGTGGATCACCAGGCTCTTCACATCTGCCACGTTGGCCAGCAGAGAGAAGATCTTCAGGTTGTCTATGAAGGTGTGTGCCTCCTTCACCCCGCCCTTGATCTCGAAGGTGAAGATAGAGCCGCCGCCGTTGGGGAAGTATTTCTCATAGAGGGCGTGATCCGGGTGATCCGGCAGAGACGGGTGGTTCACATGCTCCACCAGAGGATGCTTCACCAGGAAATCCACCACCTTGGCGGTGTTCTCTGCGTGCCGCTCCAGACGGAGAGACAGAGTCTCGATGCCCTGCAGGAGCAGGAAGGCGGCGAAGGGAGAGATGGTGGCGCCGGTGTCCCGCAGGATGACGGCACGGATGTAGGTCACAAAGGCAGCGGGGCCCACGGCTTTCACAAAGGAGATCCCGTGATAGCTGGGGTTGGGTTCTGCGATGGCGGGATACTTGCCGCTGGCAGCCCAGTCAAAGTTGCCGGAGTCCACGATGATGCCGCCCAGGGTGGTACCGTGGCCGCCCAGGAACTTGGTGGCGGAGTGCACCACGATGTCCGCGCCGTGCTCGATGGGCCGGATCAGATACGGCGTGCCGAAGGTGTTGTCCACTACCAGGGGCAGGCCGTACTTGTGGGCCAGCTCGGCCAAGGCGTCGATGTCCGGGATGTCGCTGTTGGGGTTGCCCAGGGTCTCGATGTAGATGGCCCGGGTGTTCTCCTGGATGGCGGCCTCTACCTCGGCGAGATCGTGGATGTTCACGAAGGAGGCGGTGATGCCAAAGCCCGGCAAGGTGTGGGCCAGCAGGTTGTAGCTGCCGCCGTAGATGGTCTTCTGGGAGACAAAGTGTCCGCCGTTCGCGCCCAGTGCCTCCAGCACATAGGAGATGGCAGCTGCGCCAGAGGCCACAGCCAGGGCACCTACACCGCCTTCCAGAGCGGCCACCCGCTGCTCCAGAACGTCCTGGGTGGAGTTAGTGAGACGGCCGTAGATGTTGCCGGCGTCGGCAAGGCCGAAGCGGGCGGCGGCGTGCTCGCAGTTGTGGAACACATAGGAGGTAGTGGCGTAGATGGGCACCGCACGGGCGTCGGTGGCGGGATCGGGGTTCTCCTGGCCCACATGGAGCTGCAGGGTTTCAAACTTGTATTTTGACATGATAATCACCTTTCGTTGTTTGTGTTGTTGGTTGATGGGGCTGGGGTATGGGTAGAGCAGAGCCAACAGCACATTCGTCCGAAACGGTAATTCTGCCGCACAAGCGTCTCAAAGTAGTTCTTCATCAGGGATACCTGCCTTCACGGGGCTAGGAGCCGGAATCGGCTTCCTCCATTAACCTACTTGGTAGGTTGGTTTTGATTCTACCGCATGAAGGTGGGTCTGTCAACAGGAAAATCACGGGGAACGTCCAAAATTTCACGCTTTCACTCGATAAAGTTTCTCCACTATGCACAGACATGTTCCGTTTTGAGGCGTTTTCAGCCAATTTCGCGCCAGTATTTGGATAATCCGTCTCAAAGCAGGCAATTGCGGGGATTCTGCTCCCCTGCCGTCATTCCGATCCCCATTTTGCATCCCCAAGGATCGGCATACTGGCCCGCCTGCAGGGTGGGATTGTACTGCAGATGGGGAGGGGCTGTCAACGGGATGGCCAACTTTTCGGACAATCAGGCATGTCTTTTCTGCGGTCTTTTGTCAGTTTCCGGAGAAGTATCAGCAAGGCAAAAATAATCTCTGTGCATCAGAAAAAGCGTTGGACATCCAGCAGCCTTTGTGCTAGAATGAATGTGGGTAATAAGATACTGAAAGGAGGGCGCGTCATGGAAAAGCAAAAAAACCTGAAGGCAGGCACACAATACTTTTCCACCCTGATCTCAGAGGGCAATTACTATGTCGATAAGACCATGATTATCAAGGAACTTCTGGATGCTAATCACACTGTAAATCTCATTACGCGTCCCCGCAGATTCGGCAAGTCCCTCATGCTCGACATGCTGCGCAACTTCTTTGTTCTGGGGGCAGAACGCAGTCTTTTTGATGGTCTCGCTATACTGAACGAAAAAGAACTCTGTGATAACTATATGGGGCAATATCCAGTTATGCTGCTTAGTCTCTCCGGTTTTAATACAACAACTTACCGGGGTGCACTCACGACATTGGCTACCAAAATCGGCAATCTCGCAGTCAGCTTCCGTCCTCTTCTCGCTGAAAAGGATATTGATCCCCAAGACAAAGCACTGCTGGAATCCTATATGGCGCTGTTAAACGTAAATAACTATCCCGAAAAAACAGAGGATTTCGAGGCTTTGTTGGTAAACGCGCCGTTCACTATCTGTAGAATTTTACATGATCATTACGGCAAAAATGTCGTAGTGCTCATAGACGAATATGGTGTCCCTCTCAACAAAGCCTACCTTGGCGGGTTTTATGACGACATGGTTGATTTAATAAAAGACATGTTTGAAAGCCTGCTGAAAGAGAATATATTCTTGAAGCTCTCGGTGATCACCGGGTGCCTCCGCATTTCAAAAGAGAGCATTTTCACTGGAACGAACAATATCTCAGTGTGGGGATTTGAGGACAACTTCTCTACAGAGTATTTTGGCTTCACTGAAGAGGAAGTCAAGGACCTTTTAGCGTATTATTCCGTTCCTAATGTGCTTGATACTGCAAGAGCATGGTATGACGGCTACTGCTTTGGGAATGAGCATGTTTATAGCCCCTGGGATATCATAAAATATGTTGGCAAGTGCAGAAAAGGTCGGTCCATCACGCCCGTAAACTATTGGGCTGACACGAGCGACAATGACATTTTAATCCGCGTGCTGCAAGCGAGCACTGTCTCCATCCAGAAAGACTATATTCATCTTCTCGCAGGCGGGACCATACAAAAAACCGTATCCAATGCACTGACTTATCGCGAACTGAATGAACTTGGAGAGAACATCTGGAGTCTCTTGGTTACCACTGGATACCTGACGATTGAAAGCTATGTAGATGATGCCGACGTTCATATCGCGAGCGATATTGCAAGCAGCAAAATCGAGGACGAAAACGAGAATGCGGATGAGGATGAGGATGAGAAAGTAGACGAGGACGATCCTTTCTCGGCTGATAGCGGAAAGCTATGTGAACTCAAAGTCCCAAACGGGGAAGTCAGACAACTGTTCGGCAAACTGCTGAGTCAGTGGGTAAACACTGCCTTCCATACGAACCCGACCGTAATATCTGAGTTCTGTGCTGCTTTTCCTTCGGGAGATCCCGATACTGTCGAGCAACGCCTTAGAATAATCCTCCATGACGTTATGAACTCGAGAGATATGTCTGCGCAAAACCAGCAGAAAGAGTATTTCTATCACGGGACAGTCCTCGGCCTATTGTACAGCAAATGGAAAGTTCGTTCCAACATTCAGTCTGGGGATGGATATTGCGATCTCGGGTTTTTCTGCAAGAAGAAACTTGCAGTCGTGATTGAGATGAAATTCGATAGCAAGGATTTGGAAGCCGGTGCACAGGAAGCGTTGCATCAGATTGAGGAAAAACGCTATACCGATGCGTTTTTCCGCGATGGCGCCACCAAAGTATTGCGCTATGGCATTGCCTGCTACAGGGATAACTGCAAGGTATTGCTAGACACCAAAACTTCTTGCTGCTAGTGTCAACAGGGACTCACCCGCAACCTTTATTTCATCTGTTATAGCTGATATTCACTGGCGAGGGCAAATTCAATTTGCCCTCGCTTTTTTGCCGCCCATGTCCCCAAAAACCAGGGCGGCGGCGATAGGCTCGCCGCCGCCCTGGGATTGCATTGTTGTTCAGATTCCGCAGGTCAATCGTCAAAGACCACGCCCAACGGCTTCCCGCCGGCACAGATGGGGAGCACCATGACTTCGTCCGGCCCCTCATCCTCCAGCAGCTCCACCTCCAGGTATCCGCCCTGCCGGGTGATCGGGTCCCAGGGGTGAATTACCCCGCCTGACGGACAGAAGGGCACCGTCCTTTCAGACGGGGCTTCTTAAGCCGTCACTTGGGATTCAGAGCTATTCACAAAACTCTATCCTAAAAGGATTACTTGCACTTTTGCGCTCTCCTGGCGGAGCGTTTTGCAGCAGCCATGCTAGGCTCTCTTGGTGAGGCAAGTTGTATGGCATGCAAGATCTTCCGGTTCTCGTAATCTGGATGCCGAATGATGGTCGGATCGGTTAGCTTCACACTCTCTACGGTGAACAGTTCAGGAAAAGCCTTCCGTCCGATGTTGGCACTGCCGTTTACATCGGAATTGATGACAGTACCATTCTTGGTTCTGTACAAACCGCGATACTCAGGGCTTCCACTTCCGTCCTTCTTCAGTGTCTTCTTGTGCCCATGGTACATCGTAGGGCCACGTTTACCGGAGAACTTAGGAATATCCTTATCACCATAGGTCGGGATCGGATCTCCATCCAGGAAAGAGGCTTTGGAAGTATAACTCTCCTCCCGCTCAATGACGCGGATTCCCTGGCGTTCCGCCAGATATGTAATGGTATGGATCAGCTGGTCAAATGGGATCTGTACAAATTCCTGGTTATTCTTCTTCCCGGTGTTGGCTTCCTGCTTCCAGCCATCGTTATGTCCGATGACAATAGTATCGATCTGATGCTCCTGGCAGGTTGTAATGACCAGCTTTCCCGTCTTCCGCATGAAGTCCGTCATCTGGTTCTTCCGCTTAACGCAGAGCTTGTCCGACTCTGGAGTCGAAACAAACTTCTTGTTGGTGCCTTTGGTCTGTTCGCTCTTGATCTTCGCCATCTTCTTGTTGTACAGCTGATTTTGGCTCTTGATTACACCGCCCTTAACAATGAGGGGACCAGCCCCGACATTGTTTGTCATAGTTACGATATTCTCAACACCAATATCAATGGCGCAGATCCGCTGCGGTTCTTCAGAAACAGGAGCAAAGATGTCGTTGGCAGAGTCGAAGGTGAAAGACATGATAAAGATATTGTGATAGGGCTTAATGGTCACCTGCTTCAGCTTCAGACCTTCCGGCAATGTTCCAAGTTCACAACGCAAATTGGTCTTGGGCAGTTTGGCATAGCTGGTGCCATCATCATTCTTGTAGATTACACAGTCCTGGTTTGTGAAGGTTGTAGTGTGTTCACCGCCCTTTTTTAGATAGTGCGGCAGTTTAGGACGACCATTGAACTTTCCAGGTTCTTTTTTGTATTCCCGTTGAGAAGCGTAAAAGCCTTTCATGGTACGGACTACTTCCTTGATTGCCTGCTGTGCTGCTTGTCTAGGGAACCCTGTTGCAATGTAATCAGGATTCCGGCTATACAGCATGAGCTCGTTGAGAAAACTGTAGTTAAGGAAGAAGCCGTCTGCTGTCGGCATCTTGTATTTAGGATTCATATTCGGAAGGGTATTCCGAATTTCATCCATGATTTCTCTCTCATTTTTAGACCATTGGCTGGGATCTTTCTTAACTGCTGTCATGACCTGTCTAGTGTAGCATTTTTGATGGATTTCACTTTATCGATAGTAGACCTATGGTAGGAGAACCGCCGTGCGGAACTCCTGCCATTTTCTTTAGCTCTGCCGTAGTGCACTACAATATAAAAGCTAATGTAGTGCTACCATGGTGCAAGACCTCCCAATGATATTTGGTTTTATTAATTGTAGACCTCGTGTCGTGCGTAATTCAAATTTAAAATTTGAAGAAATTCTCTACTAGAAACATGTCCTCCTATCTTGACAGGAGTAGTTCCTGTGGGTAAAGTGTCTCAAGGGGGATTGCACATGGCGAAGCCGAGGGCTTATCGAATAGCACTGGAACCTGAGGAGAAGTCGCGGCTGGAGGACATTGTTCGTGACGCTACCTCAAGCAAGACCGTGATCACACGATGCCGGATACTGCTCGCTGCTGATGAGAGCCAAAGTGAAGTATGCCTTGCTCGCACGGAGATATCCGAGATGGCTGGGGCATCGCTATCAACGGTGACGACTACGTTGAAGGCCTATCTGCAGATCGGCTTGGACGGGGTATTATCGCTGAAGCGCTCTGAAAAATCTGACACTTCTCGCCTGAAAGCCACTGAGCCTGTTAAGCAGCTGATTTTTGAAATTACCAACGCGCCTCCGCCCACTGGCTGCAGATGCTGGAGCGCAAGGCTCATCTCAAAGGAATTGATGAACTCGTATGGCGTTGGGTTAAGCAGATCATCAGTTAGCAGGATTCTGAAAGCACCATTAAAATAGGCAAAAATAAGGAAAGGATGCGGCTGAATTCGCGCTTTTCGGGACTAGGAATCGATTTCAGAGGCCGATTTCGGCCTCTGAAAATTTTTTTGAAATTTTCCGAAAAAGTACTTGACGTAGCCCTACCGTGGTGCTATACTACAGAAGCGGAAGGGGCCCACCGCAATACACAAGGAAAGGATTGGTGAGATGATAAGGCAAGACAAGCGGAGACTCGCCGACGGAAGAGTGAAGACTCAGGTTCGGGTAATACAATCGTATCGCCCGTATCCTGGGCAGCCGCCAAAGCATCGAACGATTAAAAACTTCGGCTACCTGGAAGACCAGCGTGATAAGGCGAAATTCTGGGAAGAAGTGAACGCCTGCAACGATGGCTTACAGGGCAGCACTGCAAGGATGATTCCGATTCCTGATGCAAAGCGCATGGATTTCCACGTACAGCGATCCAGAAACTACGGCTGGAGATTTGTGACAGAGGTGTACTCCGAAGTGACTGGCGACATGATTGTGGGGAGGGAACTCAACGATACTTTCAAGTATCTCGTTGCGGATCAGCTTCTGTATGCTGACGGTGTTCGAGAGGCACTTGCAAGGGTTCCCCTTTATTATGGCACTGACGGTTTTGATATAGACACGAAGCAGTTTTACCAGGCAATTGGCGTTTGCGGGGAGTCGTTCTATTCTGCACAGAGAACCATGGCAAATCGGATGCAATCCCTTGCTGGATGCGATTTGATGAGTCTCCTGTTGCAGCCACCCGATTGCTATAGGGTGCCGGATGGCCGGCGCAAAGCAGCGCCGGCATTGAAGATCGGACTTTTACTGGGGCCAGATCACCATTGCATTGGCGTGGCCGTGTTTAGCGCAGAAGATGCCTCGGATGTGCTGAATACCTTGGCTACGGCGAAGCGGCAAACAGAGGCTTCCAGATTGATTATGGTTACAGCCGGACACATTGACGGCGATGCTATTTGGCAGCGCGGGGATGGATATCTGACATTTCGCTCCTGCAATGACTCAGAGTTAGCCAAGGTTCGCGAGATGCTGCAGCATCCCGACGGCTGCTCCGAATTCAGAAAATGGAGACTGATTGATCCTCAACAGATAGTTCAGAATGAGAAGAGTATATCCTGCCGGAAATTGCTTATTTTTGAGACGGAAGACACCGAAAAGTCTATGCTCGATGATAAAATAATAGTTACAAGTGAAGAAGAGTTGCGTGTTAATGAAATGCTGGAATTATATGATAAGCTGCAGAATATAGACGGATCACTCAGGGATGTTAAGTACGATTATGATGCCAAGATTGCCTTTGTGAACGACCCTGCACGTATCAGGGGATACACCCTCTCATTGTTGACAGGACTCGCTATCGCAAGGCTAATTCAAAGGAACATGGCGGAGCGCAAGATCCCGATTGCGCGAATCAGCGCAGCCTTGCGCGAAGCAAACTGCATCGTGCTGGATAAGGGTGGTTACGTCATGCTCCTGGATATGGCTAAAAGCGGTTGTGCTGATGATTATGGATTGATTCAAAAAAGCTTTGGTACCGATTTTTATTATGAGTTTTCGAAGCAGGAGAGCTTCACACGGTTTTTCCGTGAGATGAACCTTGCAATGTGAACTGATTCTGATTTAAAGCGTAAAAAGCCATGCACAACTATTGTGTTAGTTGTGCATGGCACCAGATAGAAAGGAGATTTTTATTAATGGCAAGGACCCTAACGGTTTCGGTTTGTCTAACAGATGACGAGCGCGAACGAATAAAGACCACGCGGACCAAGTTTGGCCTGTGCACGACCTTAGATGCACGGTGCCGAATTCTGGAGATCTGCAACGCGAGTGCGGGAAAGAACCTTTCCCGCGAGGGAATAGCCGAGCTTGCTGACGTTTCGGTTGGTACGGTTACAACCACCTTGAAGAAGTACAAAACCGGTGGAGTTGATGAAGTCCTCAAATTGAACCGCAGCGAAGCCTCCGATGTTGCCAGGCTGAAAGCCGATGGCAGAACACGTGCAGAGGTGATAGCTGTTGCGTGTTCCAAGCCACCGAAGGGTTTCAAGCGCTGGACATTAAAGCTCCTGGCTTCCAAAGTCCAAGCTACATATGAAAAGGAATTGAGCAAGAACTGCATCCGAAGGATCCTGAATGAAAGCGAACTGAAGCCACACCTGATAGATTACTGGTGCCTCCCGACACCGCTTAACGCTGAGTTTGTCTCCCGCATGGAAGACGTACTGGATGTATACGAACGCCCCTACAATCCGGACATTCCGCTGGTGTGCATTGATGAAAAGTCTTATCAGCTCCTTGGTGAAGTACGTGAACCCTTACCCATGATCCCTGGCTGCACGGAGAAGCGGGACAGCGAATATGATCGCAGAGGTACTGTGAGCATGTTCATGATCTGCGAGCCGTACGCCGGCATTCGCCACGTAATCGTTAGCACGAGCCGCACGTCCATCGACTTCGCCCATGTGCTTAAGTATGTAAGCGACGTCATGTATCCGGACAAGGAGCAGATTACCCTTGTCTGCGACAACCTGAACACCCACGACATCTCTTCCCTTTACAAGACATTCTATCCCGCTGAGGCAAACAGGATCAAGCGCAGGTTTGAGATCCACTACACGCCGAAGCACGGAAGCTGGCTTGACATGGCTGAGATTGAGCTCAACGTCCTGACCCGGCAGTGCCTTGACCGGCGAATCCCCGATATCGAAATCTTGGTGGATGAGGTGGCTGCTTGGGAGAAGGCACGGAACGAGGAGCGGTGCACCATTCACTGGACCTTCACCACCGAGAAGGCGAGGGTTAAGCTTCGCTCGCTGTATCCGGTTATTACGCTTCCCGATGGGGAATACGATTTCCTAGCCCACCATAAGATTGTTCCGCCTGGTGAAGAGATCCCAGGAGATTCTGACGCTACCACTGACGAGGCTCAGCCGGATAGCACTGTGGATGGCAGCATCGCCTCGACCGCACCCTAGCAACTGATCTGCCAGCAGATCCCCATGTAACCTGGGGCATGCAGGGTGTACTTTCGCCCAATAAATACGGCATGCTCATGATAAGCCCCGTTGGAACATGCAGCGCAAAACCCCCTTGTTAATTCAAGGGGGTTTTATGCCGTATAAAATCAAATCTCATCAGGACGCTACACTAGTGCGGAACAGGGCAGCGTTGTACATATTGTTTGCATACTGAGTCTGCTGTAGGCAATAATTTCGCAGTGGGGATTTCACGCTGATTTGCAGGTTATAAACGTAGTAAGACATGTCTCCACCTCCTTTCTGATACATACAATATTATACACTTTTTCTGACTAATAATCAACAGGCAAAACGGCTTACCTTCTGATAAAAAATGCCTTTCCGGGTAAAACCACATAAAATAAGATTGGAGGAAACACATACGAAGAAAACAAGCGCTGGGTACTACGTAAACAATCATAGCTGTTTTCTGTTGCAATATCATTTAGTGTTAGTTACCAAATACAGACACAGTGTTATTGTTGGCGAACTTAAAGAAACGCTAATCTGTTATACGCGGTTGTTCTTTCAGGAACACGATATTACTCCTTTGTGAGCTAAATTCAGACAAGGACCACATTCATATTTTATTTGAAGCTCGACCAGATATCAATCTTGCTCATTTTATAGGGCAGTACAAGTCATGTTCGTCTCGGTACATCCGCAAGCTCTTTAGTAGGCAACTTGCTCCGTACTATTGGAAACCATACTTCTGGAGCGATGCCTATTTTCTAGTGACAGTGAGTGAGCGATCAAGTGAATTAGTCACGCAGTATATCAAAAATCAAGGGAAGTGAGGGGCGCTTTCAGACGGGGTACTCTGCGCTCCCGGATAGAAGAGAGGGTCTCCATCTCAACCCGCAGATAAACATCCTCGACCACGGGATCGAAGTCGCCATCCACCAACGGTGTGATACCACGGAGGAAAACGCATGCGGAAAGAACTGTTTCAATTTGAGTATCAGCCGGGCGTGCGGTTTGCCTATGGTGCTCCGGAGCACTTTCAGGGCACCACGCTCCGCCGGATTGTGGACACGGCAATCGGCGTGCTGTATCTCCAGGCCAGCACAGACCATGGCTGATACGCTCAGCCGCCCATGATGGTGCCGCCGTTGGGAGAGGTAAAGATGTAGCCCGGGTACATGCTGAGCACGTCCGCCCGGATGCCGTTGATTCGGAGTTCAAAGTGCAGGTGGGGGCCGGTGGTCCGTCCGGAGCTGCCGGAGTATCCGATCACCTGTCCCTTGGAGACGGTCTGTCCCTCGGCTACGATGGCCTGCTGGCTCAAGTGGGCATA
The DNA here is from genome assembly GCA_947623875.1 of uncultured Oscillospiraceae bacterium. Lineage (GTDB taxonomy): Bacteria > Bacillota > Clostridia > Oscillospirales > Oscillospiraceae > Enterenecus. The sequence goes on along the minus strand of CANQII010000007.1, from coordinate 19,831 downwards.
CAGAGTGACATACCCGTTGCCGTGGGCGATCATCACATACCAGCCGTAGGAGGTGCTGTCGTTCTGGCTCACGAAGGTAACGAGACCGCCTTGGGCGGAGCGGACCTGGGTGCCGTACGGGCAGGGGATGTCTGTGCCGGTGTGGTTATCCGGGAGGCCGGAGATGGGATCGATTCGTCCGCCGAAGAGGGAAGACAGGGCGGTGTAGCTTGGCAGCGGCCAGTACCAGTCTCCGGTGTTCTGCAGGGCTGCCAGCTGGCTCTGGTACTTCTGCTCGGCGTCTTTCAATGCCTGGGCGGTCTCCTGTTCGGCGGCGGCGATCTTGGCCGCCTGCTCCGCATACTCGCTCTCGGAGGCTGCGATCTGATTCATCAGGGCCAAGGCGTCCTGGTACTCTCTCTCCCGCAGAGCTCTGTCGTTCTGAAGCGCGGCCTGAGACGCCTGCAGTCTTGCGTTCTCCGCCTCCTGCTCCTGGGTCTCAGCGTTCAGTGCGGCCTTCTGTGTCTCCAGCTCGCCCTTCTGCTGTTCCTGTTTCTCCTTGACCGCGTTTTGCTGATCCCGGCTCATCTGCAGGGCGTCCCGGGCGGCGCCCAGGTTGGCCTGGGTGAGGCGCATGTCTGCTATGACCTTCTGGGAGTAGTCCATCACGTCCATGATCAGGGTGGCCTGGTCCAGCATCTCAGAGAAGGTGCTGCTCTTGAAGAGGATGGCGATATAGGACACCGGGCCGGTCTCCTCCATCCACCGGACGTTGGCGTAGTACGTCTCGGTCTGTTCGTCCTCTTCCGCCTCCAGAACCTTGATCTCAGACTGCTTCTCCGCAATCTGGGTGTCGAACTCCTGGATCTGCTGCTCGCTGCGGTTGATCTCCTGCTGGGTCATGTCGATCTGGGTGTTCAGCTCGGTGATCCGCCCGTTGAGCTCGGTGATCCGCAGCTGGGTGGCGGTGATCAGCTCCTGGGTGGCGGCGATCTGGGACTCGGTGAGGGTGATCTTGGCCATCACCAGGTCCACCGCCTGCTGGGCGCTGGCCAGGTCGTTGCGGGCAGCTGCCAGCCTGCGGTCGATATCGTCCTTCTGGGCCTGGATCCCCGCCAGCTCGCTCTCCAGCGCATCGATCTCCTCCTGGGTGACCTCATCGTCTTCGCTCACAGCCATCGCCTGCGTTACCCCGGTGCCCGGCAGCAGCATCAGCGTGAGCACCACCGCCAGCAGCAGCGCAATCAGTTTCAAATGTGTCCTGCTCCTCATGGAGATTCCCCCGTTCCACGCCAGGCCTCGGAAAAGAGCACCCCGCAGCCTGGCTCTCATTCGTTTTCCTTTACTTCCCCTGTTTCTCCTGCTCTGCCAGATACTCCAGCATGCTGTGGGCAGCCACGTTGCCCTCGCCCACGGCCTTGGTGTACTGATAGGGTCTGCCGGTGCAGTCCCCTGCGGCATAGACGCCGGGGAGATTGGTCTCCATGGCACGGTTCACCGCGATATGGCCTTCTTCCGTCTGCAGACCCGGCAGGAGGGTAGAGAGCGCCACAGACTCCCGGAGGCAGAACACGCCGTCCACAGGATAGACAGAGCCGTCTATGCAGCGGACCGCCTCTACCCGCTTGGTACCCTCGATGGCGGCGGGCATGGGGCCCATCACGGTTACCTTGGACATGTCCACCCCGCAGTCCTTGTACGGGGCGAAGAGCAGCACCTGGCCCGCCAGATCGGAGAGGTAGTTGGCCTCATGCTCAAAGCGGGGGGAGGTGATCACGATGGCAATGGTCTTGCCCCGGTAGAGAGCGCCATCGCAGGTGGCACAGTAGCTCACGCCCCGGCCTACGAGCTCGCTCTCCCCCTTCAGCACGGCGGTGTTCACCGTTCCGGTGGCAAAGAGCACCGTCTTGGCCTCATAGAACTCGCTGCCCGCCATGATGGCGTAGTGGCCGCCCATGGGGAGGATGGAGTTCACCATCTCGTCTGTGAGGGAGAGGCCCATCACCTCGATGTGGTGCAGGAAGGCCTTCTGCAGCTCCTCGCCGGTGGCGTTGGGAAAGCCCGGATAGTTGGAGATGCGCTCCGCCCGGGCAATCTTGCTGCTGAGGCTCTTGCTGCCCAGCCAGATCAGGGACTTGTCATGGATCTTCAAATTCAGTGCGGCGGAGATACCGGCAGGGCCGGCACCGATGATCGCTGCATCGTAAATCATACGAAATTTTCCTCCAGTATCGAATCCCGCAGGATCCGCAGTTTATCACGAGAAATTCTAGCGCGAACTTGCAAACTTGTCCAGCCCCGATCCCACGGATTCCGGACGTTTTTTCACTGAATTTACACTTTTTTAACGGATCTCAGACGTCAAAATGCTTGTGGATGAGCTTCTCCGGCCCCAGCACCAGCACGGAGGTCTCGGTGTCTATGAGGGTGTCTGCCGTTACATTCATGTTCATCCGGCCGTTGTCCCGGAAGCCCAGGATCGTGACGCCATAGCGCTTGCGGACGTTGAGCTCCAGCACGGTCTTGCCCAGCCATGCCCGGGGAATCTGCACCTCACAGAGGGCATAGCCATCGTCCATGGCGTAGTAGCTGAGGATGGTCTCGGAAGAGCATTGGATAGCAGTCTGGGCGGCCATCTGCTTCTCCGGATACACCACCTCATCCGCGCCGTTGTTCAGAAGGAACTTCTCCTGCATGTCCCGAGAAGCTCTTGCGATGACCCTGCGGGCACCCAGCTCATTTTTCAGCAGCCACACGGTCTCCAGAGAGCTCTGGAAGTCGTCCCCGATGGTAACAATACAGACGTCGAAGCTGCGCACGCCCAGGGAGGACAGGAAGTCCCGCTCCGTGCTGTCTCCGATGCGCACTGCTGTGACCAGATCCTTCACCACATCGATGCGGTGCTCGTCCTTGTCCGCGATCATCACCTCGTGGCCCAGTTCCATCAGCTTTTCCGCGATATGCCGGCCAAAACGTCCGGCGCCGATCAGAAGAATGTTCTTTTCCATATTGCTTTCGCTCCTTATCCCACAACAAGCTTGTCCACCGGCAGTCTCGCCGCGCTGCTGCGGCTCTCAGAGACTGCGGCAAAGATCAGAGTGAGGCCGCCTACACGGCCGAAGTACATCAAAAGGGCCAGTACAATCTTGGAGATAGCGCCCAAAGTTGGGGTGAGGCCCAGGGTGAGGCCCACGGTACCCACGGCAGAGGCGGTCTCAAAGAGGCATTCCACCAGAGGCAGGTTCTCCACCCGGCTGATGAGGAAGGCGCCGCCCACAAAGAGGGTGAGGTACATGGTGAAGATGGCGGAGGCACTGCGCACGGTGTCCGACTCCAGACGGCGGCCGAACATGCCGGTGGCGGTCTCCCGACGGAAGACCGCGATGGCGGTGCAGGCCAGCACTGCCAGAGTGGTGGTCTTCAGGCCGCCGGCGGTGGATCCCGGTGAGCCGCCCACCAGCATCAGGAACATCATCATGCCCTTGCCGGGCTCGCTGAGCTGGGTGAGATCCGCCGTGTTAAAGCCTGCGGTTCTCGTGGTAACAGACTGGAACAGGGATGCCAGGATCCGCTCCAGGATGGGCAGGTCTCCGAACTCGCAGAAGAAGAATATCACTGCGGGCACAACGATCAGGATACCGCTGGTGGTGAGCACCACCTTTGTCTGAAGGCGGTACCGCTTCCACTTCAGTTTGTACTTGAAGATGTCCTCCCACACCAGAAATCCGATGCCGCCTACGATGATCAACGCCATCACCGTGATATTCAGAAGCGGATTCCCGATATAGGACACCAGAGAGGAGTATTGCTCTTTCACGCCCATGAGGTCGAAGCCGGCATTGCAGAAAGCGGAGATGGAGTGGAAGAAGGAATAGGCAAGGCCCTGCACCAAACCGAACTCCGGGATGAACACCGGCATCATCAGGACCGCGCCAATGGCCTCGATGAGGATGGTGCCTCGGACGATAAAGCGGGTGAGACCCAGAATGCCGCCCAGCTGATGGGCTGAGACGGACTCCTGCATGATGGAGCGCTGCTTCAGGCTGAGCTTTACGCCGGCAGCCCGGCTCAATGCCACAGCCACGGTTACCACGCCCATGCCGCCCACCTGGATCAGCGCGATGATCACCACTTTGCCGAAGATGGACCAGTATGTGGCGGTGTCATGGACCACAAGGCCGGTGACGCACACCGCAGAGGTGGCAGTAAACAAGGCGTCCAAGGGATTGGTCCACACCCTGTCCTGGGAGGAGAACGGCAGGGTGAGCAGCAGCGTTCCCACCAGAATCACCGCTGCAAATCCCAGCAGGATCAGCCGCGGGGTGCTGAGCTTTCGAAAAAAGGTGTTCAAAACGGACTTCATTCAGGTTCCTCCTGTATTGAAACACGCCTGTATAGGGGTATTGCATTCCTAGAAACTATCGCTTCTTCGATAATCCATGCAGCACAGCTCTCCCTGCCAGGCATAGGCATACGTACATTCTTGCGTTCTTCTTCGCACACCGATGGTGTGCAGTGCATTTCGAACTTGTTGGGATGATCGCCCCAAAAGCGGCCGTGATCTGCATCATGTGCAGCAGATTGCAGGCACAAATTCACTTCGGCCTCCAGTAGGAGCAGTAGCTATCACCCCCACGGGTGTCTTCCCACTGCGGACAGGTTCATCCGCCGCAGGAAGTATGCATTTGCTGCATGAAAAAACAAATTTCCATTCCGCATTGGAATTGTGTTCTTCCTCACACCGCAGCGCACAGTCCCACTGGTACCGCATTATATACCATATCACTGCTGATTACCAGGTTTTTTCATTCCACGCAGTAAAAATCTCATTGCCTGGGCAACAGCACCTGTAGGGAAATCTGCCGAAGCTGGTTCCGGAGCGCAAGCATCACCTTCCCAACTTCTGGCAGTAGGGTCGCCGCCAACATTGCTGAAAAAATTTTTTCTCCTCCTCTTGACAAGTACACTTGGCAAGAGTAATATAGAGCCATGCCAAGCATACTTGGCAAAACAGACAAAGGAGGTATGGCTTATGAAGCCGGAAGAGATCCTGGAGCGCAGCCGCCGGGAGAACAAGCACCGGGACCTGGCGGAACTGGAGGTAACCGTGGCAGCGGGAGCCATCGCCGGACGGGTGGGCGCCACCGTGTGCTGCCTGCTCTCCGTCCTGTCCCTCTGGATCAGCGGCACACTGCTCCTCAGCCCCTGGGTGATCTACTGCTCCATTCTGGGGACCAACTGGCTGGTCCGGTACCAGAAGATGCGGGTGAAGTCCGATCTGGTGGTATCCATCCTGATGTTCGGGCTGGCCGCAGCGATGCTGGTGTTCCTGATCCTGAGGCTGGTGGCTGCCCGATGAATGACTTGAAGCTGCAAAACCGCCTGAAAGAGGCCCGGGCAGAGCGGAAGCTGTCTCAGGCGCAGCTGGCAGAGCTGGTGGGCGTCTCCCGCAACACCATCAGCTCCATTGAGACGGGGCAGTACTGCCCCACTGCCAAGCTGGCACTGGTACTCTGCACCGCGCTGGACAAGAAATTCGAAGATCTATTCTACTTTTGAGGAGGTATCGCACATGGAACTCTTAGGACCGTTCGTCTTGGGTCTGCTTCTCATCGGGATCGGCGCTGTGAACTGGACCGGAAATATCAGCACCATCAAGCGGCACAACCGCCGGAATGTGCGGGATGAGGACATTCCGGCCTATGGAAAAACCGTGGGCGGCGGAACCATAGTGATTGGGGCTGTGGTAGCCGTCTCTCCCCTTCTGATGCAGGTGAGCGATCTGGCGGCAACTGTGGTAGTGATCGCCGGGATCATCGTGGGGCTGGGGATCATCCTGTACGGCCAGATCAAGTACAACGGCGGCATCTTCTGAGCCATCCCCCGCTCTGCACAAGGCAAGGCTTAAAACCTGATTTTGGCGCCCTTTTCCCGTTGGAAAAGGGCGCCAAACATGTTCTCTGGCGGAATCCTGCCAGTCTGCAGGCACTTGTTCTCTTTTTTCTTGTACTGTCTGTCCGTTGCATTCTGTACTTCGCCGGCGTACAATACCCCCAGACAGCAATCCATTCCAGATCATCCGCTTGCGGGTGATCTGCGAGGCGAGAGGAGACGCAGTCCCGCATGGCGGACCGTAAGAACGACTTTTCCAAGGGCAGCATCCCCGGCAACATCATGAAGCTGGCCCTTCCTATGACAGCCGCGCAGCTGGTGAACGTGCTGTACAGCGTGGTAGACCGGATCTATCTGGGCCATCTGCCCTCTGCAGACAACCTGGCCCTCACCGGCATCGGCGTCACCATGCCCATCGTGTCCATCATCATGGGCTTTGCCAACCTCTGCGGCACCGGCGGCGCCCCGCTGTGCTCCATAGACCGGGGCAAGGGAGATGACACCGAGGCAGAGAAGGTAATCGGCAACGCCTTTGCCATGCTGCTGGTGCTGGGGATCGCCATCACCGCGTTCTTCATGATCTTGAAAGAGCCCATCCTGTACCTCTTCGGCGCCAGCACAGACACCTTTCCCTATGCCAACGACTACCTTACCATCTACCTGATCGGCACCCTCTTTGTGATGATTAGCCTTGGAATGAATCCCTTCATCAACGCCCAGGGCTTCGGCACCATGGGCATGGTAACGGTAGTGGTGGGTGCTGCGGTGAACATCGTGCTGGACCCCATCTTCATCTTCGACTTCGGCCTCAACATGGGTGTGAAAGGCGCCGCCCTTGCCACCGTGATCTCCCAGGGCATCTCCGCCGCCTGGGTGCTGATCTTCCTCACCGGCAAGAAGGCCATCCTCCGGCTGAAGTTCTCCAATATCCGCTTTGAGGCCCACCGCACCGGCCAGATCACCGCGCTCGGCCTCTCCGGCTTCTTCATGAATATGACAAACTCCCTGGTCCAGGTGGTCTGCAACGCCACCCTCAAGGCCTACGGCGGAGACCTGTATGTCGGCATCATGACAATCATTAACTCCCTCCGGGAGGTCTTCATCATGCCGGTCCACGGCCTCACCAACGGCTCCCAGCCGGTGCAGGGATACAACTACGGCGCTCAGAAATACAAACGGGTCCAGGAGGCCATCCGGTTCTCCGTACTGGTAACGGTGGTGTACTCCGCAGCGTTCTGGGTCCTGGCCATGGCAGCCCCCGGCATGCTGATCCGCATCTTCAATGACGACCCCGCCACCCTGGAGCACGGCATCGTGGCCCTCCGGATCTACTTCAGTCTCTTCGTCTTCATGTCCCTGCAGCTTGCCGGGCAGGGCGTCTTCGTGGGTCTGGGCCGGTCCAAGCAGGCGGTATTCTTCTCCCTGCTCCGGAAGGCCATCATCAACGCGCCTCTCACGGTGCTCCTCCCCTTCCTGGGCATGGGTCCCAACGGCGTCTTTGTGGCAGAGGCCATCTCCCAGTTCTTGGGTGGTCTGGCCTGCTTCATCACCATGTACTTTGTGGTGTACCGTCCCCTGTCCTCCGTCCCGGACAACACGCCCGTGCCTACAGGGCACGTCAAAAAGAAACTTTATGGGTAAAAAGTCTCATTTCGTCTGAAAACCTGGTGGTATCCCAGCAAGCGTACCCCTGAAAGCCTCAAAAGCTGGCTTTATCGTCCAGAAATCCCTTTTCCAAGTGAGTTTAAAAGTTTCTTAACATTTTCTTCACCTCTGTCCCTTCCCCTTTGTGATAGAATGCTGCCCGTCCTACGGGAGGACACATCACTCTGCAGAAAGGAGCACAGCAAGACCATGCAGACAACCAGCAGCAAAGCTCTCATGGAGCAGGCCCGCAAAGCAGCCGAGACCCCGCAGAGTCTGTACCGCGTGTTCTGGCTCTTTGTGCTCGCCGGCTTTCTGGGGGATCTGATCGAAACCGTATTCTGGCTCATCACACGAGGCCAGATCACCAACCGGAGCAGCCTGATCGTGGGACCCTTCAGCGTGGTCTGGGGTCTGGGTGCTGTTCTCCTCACCCTGCTGATTCAGCCATTGGCAGACCGGGGTGCCTCCACCATCTTCGCCGCTGGCACCCTCTTCGGTGGCTGCTTCGAGTACCTCTGCTCCTGGATCCAGGAGGAGGTCTTCGGCGTCTGGTTCTGGTACTACGGCCACCTGCCCTTCAACCTGAACGCCCGGATCAACCTGGTGTTCTGCTTCTTCTGGGGATTTGCGGCGGTGGTATGGATCCGCTCCATCTACCCGCTCTTCTGCTACTTCATTGAGACGCGGCTGCGCCCCCGGGCAAGACACCTCACCGCCTTCATGGCAGTGTTCATGGCTTTCTCCATTCTCCTCTCCGCAGCCGCCCTCGGCCGCATGGAACAGCGGCACAACGGCGTCCCCGCCATCTCTCAGGTGTCCGTCTGGCTGGACAAGACCTTCCCGGATACATGGCTCAGTCAGCATTACCCCTCCATGCACTTCCCGGAGTACTACGGGCACTGATCTACAAACCACCAAAGGGCCGAACCCACCGCGGGTTCGGCCCTGTTTTGCTGCGTACTGTTGTCTAGATGCCTCAGCCCGTGCTGCGTTTCCCATTCCCGGCGTGTGGAGATGGGAAAATGCGGTGGCAGCAGGCCGCATCCGTAAGGAGATTTTCCGCGAGTTAAAACATCAGGCAGGAGGCATACCTCCTGCCCGATGTGTATACCGGAAGTGCCGGAGGGCCTTAGTAGTCCTCGGCAAAGGGCGGCAGATTGTGCATCAGGACGCTGATGGTTTCTGTATCATACAGATTGGGCCAGTCCTCGCCTACCCATTCCTTCATCTCTTCATACTCCGGATCTTTGGGATTCTGCATGACCTGGTAGAAATGCAGGAAGCCGGGAACCCCGCCTACGTCTTCCGGCGGGGGAGCGCCTTCAGACAGAGTGCAGATGGGCAGATCTTCCGTGCAGTCCGGGATGAGCCGGCGGACGCGGATCTTGTGCTCCCAATAGTCTCCGTAGTCGTAGATGTACTGGAAGACATCACCCTCCACGAGGCAGTCCTGCAGCTTGTAGTCCCGATCCAGCTCATCGTCTGACATGGCGAGCATGTCGCCGACTTGGGCCACCAGGTGCATCTCCCGCCGTCCCCTCCTGGCCGGCAGGATGAACTCATGGATATGGCAGAAACACCAGTCGAAGGCCTCCTGGAGGTAACAGTGCAGGAGACGGAAGTTGGTGTCTGCAGGGACGATCAGTGTGCGGCGGACCTTGTAGATTTCCAGGTCCAGAGTGGCTTCCAGCTCCATCGCCGGCACGCCGGTCTGGACCGGTTTCGGGGCGGGAGGTTCGTACTCCTGCAGTAGTTTTTGGATCGCCAGTACAGAGGAATCATAGGCCACGCCGGACAGTCGGACCAGGAAGCCGGTGTTGAGATGGTCCTGGATCTTCTGGGGATCCTCTCCCTGTTGGATCATCTTCCGGACCCGGTTGGACAATGTGGTCATGGTGGATGCGGGGGTTCCGGAAGCAGCGCCGCACCTTTCCAGGACGGTGTCTGCGGGGATATAGCGGTCTATGTGCTCTTGCGGGATCTGGTACGATGCGAGGGTTTCCCGGATACGCTGGACAATCTGCTGATCCAGATTGACCCACTGGTCTTTCGGGATATTCCAGAGGAGAACGTTGAAGCGAATATCCGTGAGAGTCACCAGCACATAGCCCGAAGAGAGGGCGATATAGTGGGCGCACCAGCTGTCCATGGGATCAGTGGGCGCCGGAGCAGGTTTGTATCGCTCGCCCAATTTCTTCTGCATGGCATCTGTGCAGTAGAGCTTCATGGGGAATTTGCACTCCTTTCTTTTGTTCTATTCACTTTCGGCTGCGGGAGCCGGAAATTCACGGGAGCATGATCGCGCATCCGCCGGCTGACGGTCCCCGGGGTGTACTGCTGCCGGCCGCATACCGCTCCAGGTCCAGGGAACACGCGATCTCCATGCCGGGGATGATTGCATTATACCGCAGCAGCAGTGCCCGTTTCAAGTCCTTTGACGGAAACGCCGTAGTCCACTTTTCTGCGCCACTTTTCTGAAGCTGAAGCCGGCGGTGCTGTCGTTCTCGTTGATCCAGTCGGTGTCCGGGATGATGATCAGCATCTGCACTTCCTTTACCCCATCGCGGGTTCGGTCCTGTCTTCAAGCCTGCTTCAGACAAAGCGAGGTCTGGGACTGCGCGATCTCAAGGATGGCGCAGTCCCAGACCTCGTTGTATTCAGATTGATTCAGACGGCTCAACCAGCAGAGTGAACCGCTGTACCCACATTCGCAGCATCTCTCTCCTCTGGGATCGGGATCAGCACCTTCAGGGAGAACCACCCGTCTGTGGTGTCGATGGACACAGACCCGTTGTACTTGCCCGCAATGTAGCGGATGTTCTTGATGCCGTATCCATGGCTGGCCTTGTCCGCCTTGGTGGTCTCGAAATTGTCCCCGTTCTTCTTCAGAGGGCTCTCGAAATAGTTGTCTGTACGGATCATCAGAAGACCGTTTTTGGCGTATACGGCCAGGCGGATCAGGCGCTTCTCCGCGTCCTCCAGCTTCTCAACGCTCTCGATGGCATTGTCCAGGGCATTGCCGAAGATGCTGCAGAGGTCCATCACTTCGATAAACCCCAGCTGTTTGCCGTCCGCCACCACGTTGAGGGTGATCTGGTGGTCTGCACAGTACCTCTGCTTTGTGGCCAGGATGGTGTCCAGGACGGCGCTTCCAGTGTTCTGCACGGCGGCAAAACTGCCAAGACCGCTTTCCAGTTGCCGCAGATACTCCTCCCGCTTCCCAGCGTCTGTCTCCATGCGCAGAATCCCGATCTGGTGCTTCAAGTCGTGATATTTCCGATGGATCAGGTCTATGCTCTCCTGGGAGATGCGGTACTGCTCGTACTGGTGCTGAAACAGGTTCTGGATGGCGTCCGCCTCCCGCCGGGACTGCAGCTCCCGCCAGTGTTCCTGGAACGCCACCAGCATGACCACCCCTCCGAAGTCCACCAGCGTGCGGATGTAGAAGATGTCTGCTCCGTGCTGTCCGCTCATGGGTGTATTGGGATTGACGTAGCTGATGTTGCTGATGAGAAATGCCCCTACAGACACTACCGCGGCGGACAGCACCTCATGTCTCGTGAGGTCCAAGTTCCACCCTTCAGACAACTGCCGGCGTTCCAACCTGTATAGCAAGAGGTAGCTCGCCGAGTAGAACACCAGAAATACCGCGCCCCGCAGCAGAGCACCGTCCAGTGCGCGGAAGAAGGAGTAGAACTGCCACTCCAGAGAGGCCACAAACTCCGCCATGATAAAGGCAACAGACCAGTAGAAAGCGGCGGTTGTTGGGGTAAGGCGGCAGCACAGTAGGAGCGTGCCGTACATCACAGCCAGCGCAACCGCCATCAGCGGCAGCCACAGCCCAATGGGGACGATGCCAATCACCGCCTGCAGGACACACAGCAAAGCAAGAGACCCCACGAGGATAGCCGCGGTCTCCAGATTGCCGCGGCGCCGCTTGAGCAGCAGGACAAAGATCACACAGGCCAGCCACTCCGCCAGGGCGGTATATAGTTTGGGGATGTCCTCCATACCCATTGCTCACTCACCACCCACGTAGGACGCCAGGTCCTCCATGAAGCCTTTGCGACGGGCCCGGCTGATCTGCAGGGGACTGCCGGCGATCACCACGTAGTCCCGGTCCACCCGCTCCACCATGGCCAGGTTGACGAGGTAGCAGTTGTTGCACCGGGAAAATCTGTGGGGAACCAGTTTTTCCTCCACACTTTTCAGGGACTCCCGGTTCACCACATCGCCTGTGTCCGTGTGATAGATCACGTTGTGTCCCATGCTCTCCACATATCTGAGCCGGGAGACATCCAGCCGCACCATTCCCTCCTTCTGTGGGATGTGCAGGAAGAAGGACGTCTTCTCCTTTACCCGCCGGATCGCCCGCTTCAGCTCCTGGGAAAACGCGAAGTACGAAACCGGCTTCAAAACGTAGCTCAGCGCCTCCACCTCATACCCCTGGATGGCGAACTGCGCTGAATTGGTGATAAAAATGATGGCTACATCCGCGTCCATGGTCCGGATCCGTCTGGCAGCGTCCATGCCGTTGAGGTGCTTCATCTCGATGTCCATCAGGATCACGTCATAGCCGGCGGTGTAGTTTTCGGCGATATCCAGCCCGTCCATGAAAGTAGATATCTGAAAGCTCTCCCCGTTCTCCCGGCCATAGTCTGCGATATACCCCTCCAGTTTGCTGCGATAGCCGGGATCATCTTCCACTACTGCGATACGGATCATAGCGCATCTCCTCCGAAGCAATCTCTGTTTCTAAAGTATACCATATCTGTCTGATTCACGAAAGCGAAATGTTGGAAGCATTTTCATACACCCTTGCCCTCGAAAAGGGTGGAGAGGGGACACCGTCACATCGGTGTCCCCTCTTCTGGGAATCGGCGGATTGCCGGCAATTGGGTCAGCGGGCAGCTGCCTTGGACTGCTTCCGGAACCGGAGAATCACATAGAGCTCAATCGCAACCAGTGCCACAGCAACGACAGCGTCTGCGATATAGATGGTGGTAACCCAGCCCGGTGTCTTGAAGTTCCGGTCGTTCATCGCGTTGGAGTTTACGATGCCAAACAGGATATTGTGGGTGGCCGTACGCATGGCATTCACGGTACCGGCACTGTTCGTGTTGCTTGCAAAGCCCTTCACATCGCCTGCAGAGGACAGCATCTTGTCTCCGCCGACACGGATTGCGGCATCTGCATACATGCAGCCGTCTGTTGTGCCGTTGAACCAGTCTGTAACCGTGGCTCCCTGGAAGCCCCACTCACCGCGCAGCACGGTCTGAAGGAGCGGCTCACAGGCACCGGCCCAGACATTGCCGATGTAGTTGAAGGCTGTCATGGCATTGTTGGCGCCGCCCACCTTCACAGAGAGCTCAAAGGACTTCAGGTACACTTCCCGCATAGCCTGCTCGTTGGTCCAGGTGCACAGCATGTTCTTGCGGTTTGTCTCGGAGTCGTTCAGGGCAAAATGTTTTATGTAAGTCTGTACGCCGTATTCCAGAGCGCCCTTCACCTCGTTTGCACCCATCCAGCCTGCAGTCCCATGGACTGGCCGCGGCGATAGGCAAGATCCTTGTTCCAGGTGGCGGCGATCATGGTAGCGGCAGGATAGGCGGTACCGGACTGGCCGGTGTAGTTGTTCTTGATTGCCTGTGGTCCATCACACTCAATGGTGGCGGGCAGTCCGATGGATTCCACCTTGGCAGAGGCGTAGCCGCCTGTACCGATGAGGCTGTTCATCTCATCAATCGTGATCTGATTCAGCAGCTGATCCCACTTGGGATCGTCATAATCTAGGCCCTCCATGTCCCGGATTGTGAGGCTGCCGCTGGCGCCCTGGGTGGGCATCTCTGTATGGGCGGCATCATAGGAAGAGGGGTCAAAGGTGTTCTGGCAGTAGAAGCCGTTCAGAACGGTGTCTGTCATGGTGAAGTCGGTGGGGGCTGCAGTGGCCACATCATAGTTGGCAAAGTGGTCTTTACGGCTCAGGTAGGTCACGTCGCCGGCGGCATAGTCAAACTGGTTCACAGCCGCAATCTCATCGGATGCACGTTTGCCATCGTTGGCATCGTTGTAGATATAGTCCCGGTCCACGGTAACCGTGCGGCTGTCCAGGACAGTGTGGGAATCCGAACGGATGCTGATGTCGTAGTCGCCCTGCTCCAGGACATAGGCGCCGCCGGCTGCCTTGATACCGCTGTAATCATAGCTGGCCATATCGTCCCTGGTAAAGCTGATTTCAATAGACGCGCTGGCCCCAGGTTCCAGCACATCCGTCTTCGCAAAGTCGATCAGATTGACGGCGGACTTCTCGATGCCGCCATTTGTGTAGGGCGGTGTGAAGTAGAGCTCCACCACGTCTTTTCCTGCAGTGGAACCTGTGTTGGTCACAGACACCGTGACAGTGATGTTCTTGCCGTCATCCTTGAGGTCTGTAATCTTCTGCTCAAATGTGGTGTAAGAAAGGCCGTAGCCAAAGGGGTACTGCACCACCTGGTCAAAGTCCAGGAAGCCCTCCACAGCGGCGGTTTCGTAGAACTTATAGCCCACATAGATGCCTTCCACGTAGTTGTTAAACGAGGCATACAGCCAGGCAGCTGTATCCGTGGCAACGACAGGGGTGGAACCATCATACTTCAGGCTACCCACGTAGTTGATGGCTGGAATGCTGTGCAAGTCATAGACGTAGGTGTCCACCAATCTTCCAGACGGGTTGACAGTTCCCCGGAGGACTCTGCCGAGGGAACGGAAGCCCGTCTGACCGGGGCCAGCCAGCCATACAGCGCCCTTGATGGAGTCGTACTGGTCCAGGAAGCCCAGTTCCATAGCGCTGGCGGAGTTGATCACCACGATGACGTTGTCAAACTCGCTGGCAACCCGTTCCACCATGGCGATCTCACGGTTGGACAGCTCGAGATAAGACTTGCTGGGGTCTACATCGTCCGGGTTGGAGGAGTAGCAGACGCCGGAATATCCGGACCAGCCGCCTACAAACTCGAATGTGTTTTCATCGGTAATGCTGGTAGGCAGATCGGCGTTCTCACCGCCGCTGCGGCCGATGACGACGAGCGCCGTATCCGAGAAGGCCTTGGCATTCTCAAAAATGCCTGCGGCATCGTATTCTGCGATAGTGGGTTCGGGGATGGTCCAGTCCTGGCCACCCATCTCGATGTGGGGCCGCTCATCCAGATAATTGACATAGAAATCCGAAATTGTTGTATTCAGTTCAAAGCCGGCATCTGTGAGACCCTGCAGCAGAGTCACGCAGGTTGTCTCGTCTACGGAGCCAGACCCTGTGCCGCCATAGATGGGAGACGTCGAGGACCAGCCGAAAACATTCAGCTTCGAGACATTGGAAAGAGGCAAGGCACCGCCCTCATTCTTCAGCAGAACAATGCCCTCATCCGCGATATCCTGGACCAGCTGTTCCGATGCGGCAATGGTAGAGTCCGCCAGAAGATAGGTGTCCCCGAACGCGTTGTTGAGCAGTGTGAACTCCGGTCCCATGCACACCATATTGAATACGATCAGGATCGCCAATATGGCGGCCACCAGCGCCTCACCGCGAATCAAGCTGGCCAACGGCCGCTTGATGGCGAATGCAACGAGGCTGATCACGACTGCCAGCACCAGGATCACAGCGAGAGGGATCAGATAGCTGGAGAGGGCCCGAACCGTAGTGATGACATCATCAAACGTCAGGGCTACCGAGCGGCTGTTCAGGTAGTTCATGATCGCGGAGGCAGCAATTGCGATGACGACTGCAATCACAACCAGAACGATCAGGGGCTTCAGCCATTTTTTGTTTTTCATTTTTTCTCCTCCTCAATTGATATGAAAGTCCTGTAGTTCGAACGCGTGGAAATCCACTGCGCCTGTACCAACAAACCTGAAATACAGAGGCTTTACCCCTGCTCCCACGTCCAGCCTGCTGCCGAACGAGGCGATGCCTCCCTTCAAGGAGACCGGAATGGACGTCACGTTTTTGAACTCCGGGTTATCTGAGACCTCCATCTGTCCATCGGCCGTGCCGCCTAGCTCAACAAGAATCTTCTTAGGCCCGTCAAACTGGAAATACTTGAACCCGGCCACCGCGCCGTCCTGCATGTTGGCGATGTACTGGTCTCCGTTCTCCTCCCGGTCCTTGCCGGTCTGGGTGAAATACGGGTGATCCGCGAGACGCTTCTTCGGGCTGGAGCCGTCATACCGGCCTACACCGTTCTTGCTCCAGAGGTTGCAGGCGATCCGGGCCTCATACCGTCCCTCTGCCTTCAGCGGCCCATCGTTCAGCCCGCAAGAGGTAACCTCCGCCTGTTGGAAGGATCCGTCCGGATTGCGCACCAGTTTTTCCGCGCAGGCCTGCCGGGAATAGGAGTGACGGTTGGTCTGCCGGTGATAGAAGATGTACCACTGCTCCCCGATCTTCAGCATGCCGCCGTGGGTGTTGCCCAGATAGTTGAGGGCTTTAGACTCGTCCTCATTGCCGTTCAGGAACATGTCTCCCTGATCCACCAGGGTACCGCCGTAGACAAATCCATCGTCCGGCTTGTCGCTCACGGCGTAGCAGAGCTCGTGATTGTGCCGGGAGGAGTACACGAAGATGTACTTCCCGTTGTCCTTCCGGATGGAGCTGGCCTCGAAGAACTCATGGTTGGGGAAGGATCCCGGTCCCTCCTTGGGGAAGAGCAGCTTCGGCTCCGTCTTGATTGTCACCATGTCCTGCTCCAGTTCCACCACCACGCCGCCATCGTTTTTCAGCTTTTTGAAGCCCGTCACGATAGCGGGTGTCGGGGTGTAGAATCCGGAGTAGAGCCAGATGCGGCCATCGTCATCTGCCAGAACGCCGGGGTCAAAGGGGAACTGATCTCCCTTTCTTCGGCCCCAGATCGTGCCGTCCTTGTAGTGGACATGTCCCAGGAACTCATACGGCCCTGCCGGAGAATTGCTCACCGCCACGCCCATGATCCCCATGAAATCAAAGGCATAATAGAGGTAGTACCTGCCGTCCGGTCCCTGGCAGACATCCGGGGCAAAGAGAAGTCTGAGTCCCAGCTTATTCTTCGGGTCCTGGATCTTCCGGAAGATGACACCCTCATTTCTCCAGTCGCTCAGATCATCCACCGGTGCGGACCAGCACATGTAGTCCCCCGTGCAGAAGATCGGTGCGTTGAAGCTGTCATGAGAGCCATAGACGTACACCCGGTCTCCGAACACATGGGGTTCTCCGTCCGGGATGTACTCCCAACTGGGAAGATAGGGATTAAATACCTGTTGTTTCATCTCACCACTCCTTTCGCTGTCGGCCTTTTGTGATTTGTATGCTATCACAAAAAAATCAAAACCCGGGCAGGTTTTGGCATAACCGGTATTCCCCGTGGCGCAACCCGTCATCCGGGCTGCGCAAAAACCCAGTACTGCAAGGCAAACGCAGAAAGAGGGTCCTCGCGATGTCCCACAGAGCAGCAGCCTACCGCCGCGGTGCGTCAATACAGCCCCGATATGGCCCACGCAAAAAGCCGAACCCCAACCATGGAGTTCGGCTCTGTTTTCGCTCTTTTGCCCGCTTGCTCAGAGGTTCTTGATCTTCTCCTTATAGCTCGGAACTGCCTCCATGCCGAACATGGACAGCGCGGCGTTACCCCTGTCCATGCGGACGGTCTCCTTTCCCTGCTCCAGTTCCCGGATAAAGTGCAGCCCCGGACCGGTGCGCACAGAGATCAGATCCTGCGTCAGGCCAGCGGCTTTCAACTTGGCAATCTGGTGCATGCCAGTTGCTCCGTTTTACACCCGATCGGGTGCATTCTGTTCTCTCCTCATTTTCCTCTTGACACCCTCCCCTTCCCAGACTATACTGTTCGAAACCGAACGTTCTATTCCGAACGATTAACAAAGGAAGTGCTCTTATGTCCCCGTCAAACTTCTGGGATGTCCAGCCGGCGCTGCGAGCCCTCTATGGCCGCTGCCTGGAGCCGGTCTGCCGCCAATACGGAATCTCCCGCACGGAGCTGGATATTCTCCTCTTCCTGGCCAACAACCCGAGCCACGATATCGCCGCAGACATCTCCAACCTCCGGGGTCTTGCAAAGTCCCATGTCTCCACCTCGCTCCGCACGCTGGATGCCCACGGATACATCTGCCGCCGCCCGGACACGGAGGACCGCCGCATCGTCCACCTGCAATGCACAGACCTGGCCGGTCCGCTCATCGAGGACGGTCGGCGCCAGCAGATGGCCTTTGCCGAGGCACTTTTCGCCGGCTTCCCCAAAGAGGACCGGGAGCGGTTCCAGGGATACCTCACCCAGATCGCACAGAACGTACAATCCGCCATGGAGGTTCATGAGAAATGATCACTTTGATTGTCTGTTTCTTCGCCGGCATGGGGGCGGGCCTGGGCACCGGGTTTGCAGGGATGAGCGCCGCCGCAGTCATCAGCCCCATGCTCATCACTTTCCTGGGCATGCCGGCATACCACGCCGTGGGCATCGCGCTTGCCAGCGATGTGCTGGCCAGCGCCATCAGCGCATACACCTACGGCAAGAACAAGAATCTGGACATCCGCAACGGCATCGTGATGATGGTCTCCGTGCTGCTCTTCACCATGGTAGGCAGCTGGGTGGCCAGCAAGGTGCCCAACACCACCATGGGCAGCGCCTCCGTCTTCATGACCTTCATCCTCGGCATCAAGTTCATCGTGAAACCCGTCCTCACCACCAAGGAGGCTATGGCGGCCACCGATCCCAAGAAGCGCTTCATCCAGGCTGCTGTCTCCGGGACTGTGGTTGGGTTCATCTGCGGGTTCATCGGGGCCGGCGGCGGCATGATGATGCTCCTCCTTCTCACCAGCGTGCTGGGCTATGAGCTCAAGACCGCCGTAGGTACCAGCGTCTTTATCATGACCTTCACCGCCCTCACCGGAGCTCTCAGCCACTTTGCCATTGGGGGCATGCCGGACATCCTGTGTCTGGTGCTCTGTGTGGTCTTCACCCTGCTGTGGGCCAGGATCGCAGCACTCTTTGCCAACAAGGCCAGCCCCATCACTTTGAACCGGGCCACCGGCGTGGTGCTCACCGTCCTGGGCGCCGCTATCATGGTGGTGAACCTGGTGAAGTGAGACCTCCCCAAGAACCTCAATGCCCTCAGACAGGTCTCTGTCTGAGGGCATTTTGGCAGGCCGGGACACCAATCTACTCCGTTCCAGTCCGCTCGATATCCAGGATGATCTCATCCACGTACTGCTGCAGCCACTCGGGGGTACAATCCAGGCGTCTCAACACATCCAGACCTTTCTTTGAGTTCCACCGCTCATAGCACTGGATCGCACGTTCCCGGACCAGCAACTCCGGATGAGACACCAGCTCCTCTGCGATGGCCTGCCCATTGGTCCAAACCGCTTCATAGGGACCTGCGGCGATCAGCACCAATATGCCCTCCGGCACATGGTTATCGGCATGGTTCCTCCTATACAGAAACTTCAGAGCATCCATCATAGAATCCATCTGCCCGCGCTCATAGGCAGTCCTCATGAACAGTTCCGATACTGTAATCTTGCCATCGATAAACTCATCCTTGGCGATGCGTGCGTAGATCTCGTAAGACAGCGACTCAATGCTGTCTTCACGGCTCTCTTGCATTCGGCTCATCCTCCCGAAACATCCAGTGTATTCGGGCATACCTTCAGCAACTGCTCCAGCACTTTGAACCAAGCACCGTATGAGTTCATAGATGTTCAGGGTGCAACTCAGCCACTCCCTGCGTATCTATCGTAGCGTTCAGAGTGCCACTCAGAGTGCCAAAGTGGCACTCTGAACTCTACCGGCGCACCCTCACAGCAATATCTGCAAAAAAGCACCTGAACGCAAAAAGACCACGGAGTATATCCGCTATACAGCGCCACAGCATGTTCATTAGCTTCTTTTCCGTCTATTTCTCCTGCTACCAGCAAAACAAATGCATCTACTCATCTTAAAATGCTCAATTGTCTCGGAGCATGCCCAAGACCTTCATCTGCTGCATGCCTTTCGTTTCTCTTTTTCAGAGTTCAGAGTGCCACTCAGAGTGCCAAAGTGGCACTCTGAACTCTACCGGCGCACCCTCACAGCAATATCTGCAAAAAAGCACCTGAACGCAAAAAGACCACGGAGTATATCCGCTATACAGCGCCACAGCATGTTCATTAGCTTCTTTTCCGTCTATTTCTCCTGCTACCAGCAAAACAAATGCATCTACTCATCTTAAAATGCTCAATTGTCTCGGAGCATGCCCAAGACCTTCATCTGCTGCATGCCTTTCGTTTCTCTTTTTCAGAGTTCAGAGTGCC
>CANQII010000006.1 GCA_947623875.1 uncultured Oscillospiraceae bacterium | reverse complement strand
ATTTCAATCCACTCCTCTTGCGAGGAGAACATCGGCAATCATATACAAAATGACCGCCAATGCAGTGTAACGTTTAATGTAAAACAAACAAAGTCAAAATTACTTGCTATGCAAGCAGTTAGGTTATCCTGTCTTTCGTTGTTCACTCTGTCTGATAACCTACCGGCACTTTTAACACAGCTTCCGGTTATCAAACCGCTAGAACTCTGATGCGAGCAAAGTCAGTCTGTTTTGCTGAGTTACGCTGCATGCCTAATAAGGCTGATGTGCTTTGGAGGAAGCACACCCAATCCACCCCTCATACGAGGGTAAAGTTTTGATGGTTTGCGGAAAATCAACATCAAATTGCAAACCGTCCATTTTAATCCAAGGGCACAGCAATATAATCGATACGCTCACCGCAGCATGAACTTTTGCGGTGGGGTTTTGAAAACATGCAGTACCCCAAGCTATGTGGGTTTGCGAGGCCGAACAAGATTTGTGCAGAACGATCAAGCATATCGGTTGGACATACCTAAGAGCAACTAGCACGAATACAGATCTGGGGTAGCGCAACGCCCCTCTGTAACACGCAAGTCTATAATATACCCTTCTTTTCTCGAAGTCAACAACTTCTTTTCCAATAATAATGGATAAATAGTGCGACAGGGCATCGCTCTCTCAGACGCTCTTTCGCTTTCTCAACACCGTACCCACCTCGATCTTCAGCGGGTGCAGCGGTCCTTTTTCAATCTGATCTGCCAGTCGATAGACAGCGGTCTCTCCCATCACCGCGATGGGCACGCTCACAGTGGTGAGGGGCGGGTCAAAGACGTCGCAGAGGGGGAGGTCGTCAAAGCCGATCACGGCGATATCCTCCGGTATGCGGTATCCTGCCTCTTTCAATGCCCGGGCAGCGCCCACAGCGATGATGTCGTTGTCCGCAAAGTAGCAGGATGCCAGAGGCTCTCCAGCGGCGATGATCTGCTTCATGTCCTCATAGGCCCCTTCCTGGGAGGGGGTGAGACGGTGGACGATGGAGCGGGAGGCAGACATGCCGTGCTTTCGGATCGCCTTGTAGAAGCCGTCCGCCCGCTCGCCAAAGTTGTTGATAGGATAGGCGGAGCGAAGGTATCCCGCCTGGGCACGCCGCTTTGTAATCAGATAGTCTGTGGCCATGAAGGCGCCTTGGATGTTGTTGATGAGGATGCAGTCATAGGTCAGGGTCTCAAAGTAGGAGTCCAGGAGCACCATGGGCACCTGGATGGCAGAGAAGGGCCGGAGAGAGTTGAGGTCCATTTCTGTAGCCAACAGGATGATCCCGGCAAAGCGAGATGTATTTAAGGTATAGATCAGGTCCTCCAGCTTCTCGTCCTCATAGAGGTAGCGGATCACACTGTCGTAAGAGACCTTCTTGCAGGCCAGACTGATAGCATTGGTGAGGGTGCTGAAGAAGGGCGTATCTGCCACTACGGCGCCGCTCTTCTGATAGATCGCAAAGCAGATGGTGCCTTTCGTCTGGGCGGATACTGCCTTACGGGCGAAGTCGTAACCGGAGGCAGCGGCGGCCTCTAATACTCTCTTTCGAGTGGCCGTGCTCACCCCCGGGCGGTTGTTCAATGCCAGAGAGACAGCCGCCTCGGAGAGCCCCAATTGGGCGGCCAGTGCCTTGGCGGTGATGGGCTTATCGGCTCGATCTGCCATGGGGATCGCCCCTTCTCATAAGGATGTCCCCAGAATAGCATCTTTAGTGAATTCAGTCAAGAAAGACTTAAGAATTCATTGAAGTTCAGTTTTCCTTCAGTTAATCTTTAGAAAACCGGCGGGCACCGCGAGGGGTGTCCACCCATCGGAATGACTATGAGGAGGAAATCACCGTGGCACACATCAAATTGGGCTTTGCCCCTACCAGGCGCAGCATCTTCAGCGCCCCAGACGCCATCAAGTATCGGGGACTCACCGCAGACCGGCTCCGGGAGCTGGGCGTGGACTTCGTGGACATTGACGATATCAACAGCGAGGGCCTTCTGTTCTGCGAGGAAGACCGACTGAAGATCCTGGAGAAGTTTAAAGCCGCCAATGTGGACGGCCTGATGCTGCCCCACTGCAACTTCGGCACCGAGTACCTCTGCGCCCGCCTGGCAAAAGACTTGGGTGTTCCCGTGCTGCTGTGGGGTCCCCTGGATGAGCGGCCGGAGCCGGACGGCACCCGTCTCCGGGACACCCAGTGCGGTCTTTTTGCCACCGGCAAGGTGCTCCGCCGCTTTGGGGTGCCCTTCACCTACCTCACCAACTGCCGTCTCTCCGATCCCGTCTTCGAGCGGGGTGTGAAGGACTTCCTGGCAGTGTGCAACGTGGTGAAGACCTTCCGCCACATCCGCATCCTCCAGATCGGTCCCCGTCCTTTCGACTTCTGGTCCACCATGTGCAACGAAGGCGAGCTACTGGAGAAGTTTGGGGTGGAGCTGTCTCCCGTCCCCCTGCCCGAGCTCACCGCCGAGGTAAAGAAGGCCATCGCAGACGGCACCGAGGTCCAGGAGACCATGGCGTACTGCCGAGAGCACATGGACATCAACGTCTCAGACGAGCAGCTCACCAATGTGGCAGGTCTCGCGGTGGCCATGGAGCGGCTCATTCACAAGTACCACTGCAACGCCGGGGCCATCCAGTGCTGGAACGCCCTCCAGGGCGAGCTTGGCATCATGCCCTGCGCCGCCAACGCCCTGCTGAATGATAAAGGCATCCCCATCGTCTGCGAGACGGACATCCACGGCGCCATCACCGCCCTGATGGTGGAGGCAGCCGCCCTGGACGGCACCCGCTCCTTCTTCGCAGACTGGACCATCCGCCACCCGGACCTTGCCAACGGCGAGCTGCTGCAGCACTGCGGCCCCTGGCCCCTCAGCGTGGCCGGCTGCCGCCCCTGCATCACCTATCCCCTCGCCTTCGACTACCCCGGCGCCATCACCGCAGAGGCCAAGCACGGGGACCTCACCCTGGCCCGTTTCGATGGCGATAACGGGGAGTACTCCCTGCTGCTGGGCAATGCCAAGGGCGTGGACGGCCCCAAGGGCATGGGTACCTACCTCTGGGTAGAGGTGGAGAACATCAAGCGGCTGGAGGCAAAGGTGGTAGAGGGACCGTACATCCACCACTGCGTGGGCATCCACAAGAACGTGGTGCCCATCCTTTACGAGGCCTGCAAGTACATCGGCGTAACACCCGATCTCTACGACCCCATCGAGGAAGACGTGAAGGCATATCTGAGAGGCGAGTGACATGATCAATCGGGATCTCTATATTCACAGCTGGGACCTGCGCCAGGACATTCTGGACATCGTCATGGCAGGGGGCGGCGGACACATCGGCGGGGACATGAGCCTGCTCTTCCCCCTGATGCTGCTCTACGAAAAGCACTTGCGGGTGTCCCCGGAGACCGTCAAGGACCCCAACCGGGACCGCTTCGTCCTCTCCAAAGGCCACTCCATGGAGGCGTACTATGCGGTTCTTGCAGACTGCGGCTTCCTGGACCTCCAGGACATCAAGGCCCGGTTCAATCAGCTGGGCTCCCCGTACATCGGCCATCCTCACAATGTGCTCCCCGGCATCGAGATGAACTCTGGCTCTCTGGGCCACGGTCTGCCGGTGTCTGTGGGCATGGCCCTCGCCGGGAAGATGGACCACAAAGACTACCGGGTGTACACCATCCTGGGGGACGGCGAGCTGGCCGAGGGCTCTGTCTGGGAGGCGGCCATGGCGGCCTCCCAGTACGGCCTGGACAACCTCTGCGCCACTGTGGATCGGAACCGGCTGCAGATCTCCGGCTCCACCGAGGACGTGATGCACCAGGACTCTCTGGAAGACCGCTGGGCAGCTTTTGGGTGGAATGTGGTGAGCGTGGACGGCAACAACCTGGACGCCCTGGACGCGGCCTTTGAGATCGCCAAGACCACCAAAGACCGGCCCACAGTGATTCTCTCCAACTCCACCAAGGGCTATGGCTCCCCGGTGATGGAGAACAAGGCCGGCTGGCACCACAAGGTGCCCACCGCCGAGGAGTACGAAGCCATCAAGGCGGACTTTGCCAGGGGAAAGGAGGCGGCCATCCATGGCGAATAAGATTCCCAACCGGCAGGCCATCTGCGAGGCCCTGATGGCCCACGCGAAGACGGACCGGGACATCGTGGTCCTCTGTTCAGACAGCCGGGGCTCTGCCTCCATGACCCCCTTCTTCAATGCCTTCCCGGAGCAGTCTGTGGAAGTGGGCATCGCGGAGCAGGACCTCATCGGCATCGCCGCCGGACTGGCCTCCTGCGGGAAGAAGCCCTTTGCCTTCTCCCCCGCCTCTTTCGTCTCCACCCGCAGCTATGAGCAGTGTAAGGTGGACGTGGCATACTCCAACACCAATGTTAAGATCGTGGGCATCAGCGGCGGAGTGAGCTACGGAGCGCTTGGCATGAGCCACCACTCCGCCCAGGACATCGCCGCCATGAGCGCCATCCCCAACATGCGGGTGTATCTTCCCAGCGACCGCCATCAGACAAAGCGTCTCATCGAGGCCCTGCTCCAGGACACCCAGGGCGCGTACATCCGGGTGGGCCGCAATCCGGTGGAGGACATCTACACGGAAGAGAACTGTCCCTTTGAGATGGACAAAGCCACCGTACTCCGGGAGGGCAGCGATGTGCTCCTGGTGGCCTGCGGCGAGATGGTCCGACCGGCCCTGGACGCCGCCGGACTGCTGGCAGAGAAGGGCATTCAAGCCACCGTTTTGGACATGTACTGTGTAAAACCTCTGGACACGGAGACCCTTCTGCGGTATGCTGAACGTTGTAAAGCCGTAGTAACGGTAGAGGAACACGCCCCCACCGGCGGTCTCGGCTCCATGGTGGCCCAGGCGGTCTCAGAGTACTGCCCCCGCCGGGTGAAGTGCCTGTCTCTGCCGGATGCCCCGGTGGTTACCGGCACCAGCGCCCAGGTCTTCGAGTACTACCACCTCACCCCCACCGGCATCGCCGCCGCGGCGGAGGCACTGCTGTGATGGGCAAGTACGTATTGGCGGTAGACCAATCCACCCAGGGCACGAAAGGTCTCCTCTTCGACGAGGCCGGCCTTCTCATCGCCCGGGCAGACCGCCCCCACCGGCAGATCGTGAACGCCCAGGGTTGGGTGGAGCACAACCCCATGGAGATTCTCCAGAACACCACCGCCGTCTGCGCCGATGTGCTGGCCAAGGCCGGAGTACCATCCTCCCAAGTGGTCTCCTTCGCCATCTCCAACCAGCGGGAGACCTCTCTGATGTGGGACAAGGCCACAGGGAAACCCATCTACAACGCCATCGTCTGGCAGTGCGCCCGGGCAGCGGAGATCTGCGAGCGTCCGGAAATTTCCTCCCAGGCGGAATTGGTGCGGGGCAAGGCCGGCATTCCCCTCAGCCCCTATTTCCCGGCGGCAAAGCTCTGCTGGCTCATGGAAAACGTCCCGGAGGCAAAAGCTCTCGCCGCCAAGGGACAGCTGGCCTGCGGTACCGTAGACAGCTGGCTGCTCTGGAACCTCACCGGCAATCACGCCACGGACTACTCCAACGCCAGCCGGACCCAGCTTTTCAACATCACTTCTCTCCGGTGGGACGAGGACCTCTGCAAGCTCTTCTCCGTTCCCGTGGACAGCCTCCCCGCCGTCCGCATGTCCGATGACAACTTCGGCTGCACGGACCTCTCCGGCGTGCTGGACCACAAGGTGCCGGTACACGGGGTGTTGGGAGACAGCCACGGCGCTCTCTTCGGCCAGGACTGCCGCACCCCCGGCAAGGTGAAGGCCACCTACGGCACCGGCTCCTCCGTGATGATGCACATCGGGGATCGGCCCCGCTTTTCGGACAACGGTCTGGTTACCAGTCTCGCCTGGCGCATCGGCGGCAAGGTGGAGTACGTCTTTGAGGGCAATCTCAACTACACCGGCGCCGTGATGGCCTGGCTCAAGAACGAGGTGGGGCTCATCTCCACCGAGGCAGAGGCCACCGATCTGGCCTTTGCCGCCAATCCCAATGACAGGACCTACTTTGTCCCGGCCTTCACCGGCCTGGGCGCCCCCTATTGGGACAGCAAGGCAACCGGGCTTCTCACCGGCATCACCCGCACCACCGGCAGGGCGGAGATCGCCAGGGCCTGCCTGGACTGCATCGCCTATCAGATCGCGGATCTCGTCCGGCTCATGGGACAGGACGCCGGCGTGCCCATCCAAGCCCTGCGGGCAGACGGCGGGCCCACCGCCAGTCCCTACCTCATGCAGTTCCAGGCGGATATCGCCGGCGTCTCCGTGCAGGTCCCGGATTTACAGGAGCTCAGCGGCATGGGCGCCGCCTACGCCGCCGGCATGGCCACCGGTCTCTATGACCCCGCCCACATCTACGACCACATCCAGCGCAAAGAGTACCGCCCAGTCATGGCAGAAGACCGCCGCAACACGCTCTATTTCGGCTGGCTGGACGCCGTGGGACAGGCACTGCACCACAAAAAAAATAAACAGCGAAGGTGATTTTATGAGACAGTACGAGACGTTTGAACTTGCCATCTCCGGACCGGTGCTAACCGATCACTGGGCCCAGGCGGATGTACAGGCAGCATTCACCCATGGCGGCACCACCGTCTCAGTTCCCGGCTTTTACGCGGGGGACGGCGTGTACAAGGTCCGCTTCCTGCCCGTGGAGCCGGGAGAGTACACCTGGCGTATCTCCGGCGCTGTCTCCGCGGAGGGGCAGGAGAACTGCGCCCCCGCAACCACCCACGGCCCAGTCCACACCCAGGGACGGGGCTTTGCCTATGCGGACGGCACCCCGTACCACCCCTTCGGCACCACCATCTACGCCCTGGCTCACCAGCCCGCGGAGCTCATTGATCGCACCATGGAGACCTTATCCAAGGCCCCCTTTAATAAGGTCCGGATGTGCGTTTATCCGAAGGATTACGACTTCAATAAGAACGAGCCGCCCTACTACGCCTTTGAGAAGAGCGAGGACGGCACCTGGGACACCAGCCGCCCCTGTTTCGCCTTCTGGGATGCCTTTGAAGCGCGACTGTATCAGCTGGACAAGATGGGTATCCAAGTGGATCTCATCCTCTTCCACCCCTACGACCGCTGGGGTTTCGACGGCATGGGTCACGACAAGGACCTTGTCTACCTGGACTACCTCACGCGCAGATTGGCCGCCTTCCCCAACCTCTGGTGGAGCCTCGCCAACGAGCATGAGCTCACCCACCGGACCATGGAGGAGTGGTATGACATCGAGCAGTTTGTTTCGGATCATGACCCGTATGGCCATCCGCTCTCCTGCCACAACATCTTTAACGTCTGGGATGCCAACCGCCCGAAGATCACCCACGCCTCCATCCAGTCCAAGGACCTGACGCAATTGAACCGCTGGATCACCCGCTTCTCCGGGAAGCCCGTGATCATCGACGAGTGCGCCTATGAGGGCAACATCGAGCCCTTCTGGGGCAGCATCACCGGGCAGGAGATGGTCCGCCGGTTTTGGATGTGCGTCTCCCAGGGAGCGTACTGCACCCACGGAGAGACCTTCTACTCCGATGATGACGTGCTCTGGTGGTCCAAGGGCGGCGTCCTCCACGGGGAGAGCCCGGCACGGATCGCCTTCTGTAGGAAAATCATCGAGTCCCTGCCCGGACAGCTGGAGGGCACCGCGTCCTTCCTGCAGCCGGCTCTTCAGCTGCGGGACATGGATGCGGCGCAGCGGGAGGCAGCGCTCAGCCAGCTCCCGGAAATACTCCGCCGACTGCTTCTGGCCCTGATCGCCAGTCCGGACGCTGAGAGCTTCGCCAATTCTGAAATTGGCTGGTACGGACACATCGGCACCGACGTCTATCTCCGCTTCCATACCGACCGTCCCATCGCCCGGGACACCATCGAGCTGCCCGAGGACAAGACCTACACCATCCGGGTGCTGGACACCTGGGCTATGACGGATGAGGTGGTGGCCACAGGCGTCTCTGGAAAGTACACCGTACCGCTGCCGGGCCGGGAGAATATGGCGGTACTGGCCATCGCGGAATAATGCACATCTTCTCCATGTGCCGGCAACAAGGCCGCTTCGACGGGCAGCTTCCTGGAACGCAGTACATGGGCAGCTGGCTGAGGCGGAGGTGCGAACCGCTGCGTTGATGGCCAAGCATGAACGCTTACCCCTACCCGCACGCAATAACGAAGACGCAGGAAACCAACTCGGTCTCCTGCGTCTTCTGGTTTTGGGGCTAGCTGTTTTTCTCGATACTGTTGATGCTTCTTCAAGCCCCCTCTTGCGAGGGGAATATCCTATGCGGACGAAGATGAGCTTTTGAGGGATATCATTTCAATCCGCCCCTCTTACGAGGGGAATATCGGCTGCCCATGTACTGCTTCCCACTGTTTTCAGGATTTCAATCCACCCCTCTTACGAGGGGAATATCTGGGTTAGCACGGCAATGTATGAGCTGGAGCATGATTTCAATCCACCCCTCTTACGAGGGGAACATCCACATCGCCCTCCTGGACATCTACGTCATCGCACAATTTCAATCCACCCCTCTTACGAGGGGAACATCCTGGCCGGCAGTGCTTCAAAGTTCCTTGTTGTATTTCAATCCACCCCTCTTACGAGGGGAACATCACCACCAGGGTCTGGAGGACGTCGATGGCACTCTCGAAATTTCAATCCACCCCTCTTACGAGGGGAACATCGGCAATCCTGTACAAAAAGATCGCCTTAGCAGTGCAATATTTCGTGCAAAACAAATAATTGCAGAGTTGCTCAGCTGAAGAAACAGTTAAGCCGTCTTGTCTTTCACCGCGCATCCAGCCTGATAACCTACCGGCAGTATTAACACAGCTTCCAGTTATCAAACAGCCAAGACTCTGATGCGGGCGATGTCAATCTGTCTTGCAGCGTCACACTGCATGCCTAATAAGGCTGATGTGCTTTAGGAAAGCACACCCAATCCAACCCTCTTACGAGGGCAAAGTATGACGGTTTGCAGAAAAATCAATGTCGATTTGTAAACCGCCCATTTAATCCAAGGGCACAGCAAATACACTCGGCAAGGCTCACCGCAGCGAGAACTTTTGCAGTGGGTCTTTGAAAACATGCAGTGCCCCAAATAATGAGGGCTTGCGGGGCCGAACGCGGATTCAAGCAGAACGATCAGGCATTCCGATTGGACATACCAAAGCAGCTAGCACGGGAACAGATTTGGGGTGGCGCAGCGTCCCTCTGTAACCCGAAATCTATGATATACCTTTCCCGTGCCAAAGTCAACAACTTCTTTTCCAAAATTCTTGGTAAAGCAGAAAGACCGTGGCCCAGGAAGTCAAGTGTCTGAACACCCAGAGAGACTGTTGCAGTCTTGTGAAATTCTTGCAGCAAGTTCTTTTCAACACAGCATAGTCGGCTCATCGCATACCAAAACTATCCAATACAGTAAATCTCAATATCCCGCGAATCATTCGTGCGCAAACGCGAGAAAGTGAAGGCACCGAAAGCCGGGCTTTTGGCCCGGCTTCCGGTGCTTGGAAAAGGAGAAATTTAAAAGAAAGCAGGGGTTGCATATGTGTCCACACTGGATTACAATGAGCATAGGAGGATCAAGGACAGAAAGGAGGCCTCATAAATGGGAATCGGGCGCAGTTTACACTATTTTCGCTTGAAGAACGGCATGTCCATTGCTGATTTGGCTCACAAATCCAATATTCCTGAAGCTGAGATCATGACTTATGAAAATGACCGACAGTGGCCAAGTGACGAGACAGAGGAAGTACTGGCAAATATCTTGGGAATCGATTCGTACCAATTCCATTCCACTCGTTGGAATAGCGCGGTGTTTTTTGAACATGGAGACTTTTGCAAAAATGCCAAATTGAGCCCGCACCAGCAGGAGTTTATTCGGGAAAGCGCGGAGTTCTATTTGGGCCGGATTTATTCGGCTGATGAAATCCTTGGAGGTAATACACTGCCGCAGTGCGCCCCTCTTCACGCATTTGATCTCAATGAAGATGATGCGATCAATGCTGAGAATCTCCGAAAAGCGCTGGACCTACCGATTGCTGGCCCAATTGACAATCTAACAGATGTTTTGGAAAAACACGGCGTTTTGGTTGGACAACTCAGTATAGATATTGAGAATTTTTCTGGTATGAGCGGGACTGCCAATGGTAGGCCATATGTAGTAGTGAATAAAAATATGACAACTGAGGACATTCGCTCCACCATGGGCCATGAGATTTCTCATCTTTATTTTGCTTGGCCAGTAGCTATGAGCAAAGTAGATATTGAAAGCAAAGCAACTAGTATTAGTGGTTCTTTCCTCTTTCCAGAAGCAGATGCAAAGGAACTTCTTGGAGATCATTTGGAACGGATCAAAGAGTGCCACGAACAAATAGCCCGGCAATATGGAATTTCGATGCTTCTTCTTGTAAAATGTTCTGAAGAGTACGGAATCATCACTCATGAGGCAGCACAGGAGTTTTACACTGCGGCATCAAAAAAAGGATGGAATTTGGGAGAACCGTCTCGCATTCCCAGTGAACAGCCTATGATTCTCACAGATTTGGTGTGTAAGGCTATTGTAGATGGTGAGATTAATACTCGCCGTGCTGCTGAACTGATGAACTGTTCAAAACAACAGATGGACACAATTGTGTACGGAGAGAACTGGTGGAAATATTATGCTCAGATCTAAACATCTGGTTAGACTTCGTTGCTGCGCATAACCTGACGCTTTCTTTTCTTCTGCCTTACGTTTTTATCACTGATGGGGTTGTCGCACGCGAGGAAATTCTTTCTCCACCAGAATTGCTTGATCAATTGATAGCTGCCGGCTTAGTGTTGGTGTCGTTAACAAACGAGGAGAAGGACTACTCTGACGACATCTTTTCGCGATATAAAGGGATATCATCGGCTGATTCTCGTCTCTTGGCTATTGCCAAGATGAGATCTATTCCCGTGCTGACAGGCGACAGAAAAATGCGGGAAGTCGCAAAATCTGAAGGAGTACAAGTCTTTGGCACGCTATGGGTTTTAGATTCTCTTCTGAACTCACTTCTCATCGATGACAGTACGTTCTATAAATGCATTGACTACTTATTAAATGACCCGAGTCGCAGATTACCGAAAGACGAACTGCGAAAGAGATTAGCCCTTTCGGCGAGATCCGAACGGTCTTAGAGAAAACAATCCGAAGCTGAGCCGGACTCAGGGCCGGAAAGTCGGCGGGCGACGGAAAAATCCGAGATGAGCGATAGAAGGGGCGGTACCTCCGGTATCTCCCTGATGGAGTCGAAAGTTGGTGGACAACGGAAAAACCTTTCATGGGAAGAATGAGGGCGGGCAGCGCTGCGGCACTGCCCGCCCTCTTCTTTTTTGAGCGGAATGACGCGGAGTTCCGGCAGACTTTGATGTCATGCCAGTGACAAAGCCGTCCACAGACAGTGCACATCTGCTTTTCCCGTCGCCTGAGACGGCAGAGAAAGGCACTGGGCCGGCCGTTCGCTGCCGGTCTGTGTGGCGGAGGGGGCTGTCTTGCCCTGAACAACGGCCATTTTCTCCTCAGTACGCACCGCACCTGGTGAGGTTCTGCCTGGAACGAACGGCCCCCGTTACCCGCTGGACAGCGACGACAAGGCACCGGAAGCCGAGCCACAGGCCCGGCTTCCGGTGCTTGGAAAAGTAGGAGATTATAGAATCGTCAGATTACTTTCTGGCATTCTTTGCACTCTTGTCGCCCTTCTTCTTGAGATAGAGGACGATCATCACCACTTCGATCACGATCACCACGGCTGCCACCAGGACATCGATGGTTACAAACATGGAGGTCATCTTATCCATACCGCCGTTATGCTCCTCGATGGTGTAGTTGCCGCTGCGCACGATGGTGAACATGATGTTCTTGGCTGCCTGACGCATGGCTTTCACCATTGTTGGGGAATCGGGGTTCTCGATCTGGGTACGGGCGTTGGAGCCGAAGCCCAGCATCATGTCATTGCCGCCCAGAACGCTGTCCATGGTGAGCTGATAGCCATAGGAGCCGTACCAGTCTGTGAGGACCATGCCCTGGAAGCCCCACTCCTCACGGAGTACGCCGTTCAGAAGGTCCGGGTTGGCGCCGTTGTACCGGGGGCCGATCAAAGTGAAGGAGGACATCACAGCCAGGGGCTTGGTATCGAAATCGTAGTTCTTCACGCAGATCTCAAAGGGCTTCATGTAGATCTCGCGGAGGGTCTGTTCATTCACGCGGATCTGCTGCGCGGTGCAGCGGTTGATCTCCTGGTCATTCACAACAAAGTGCTTGATGTAGGCGTACACACCCTTCTCGCCGGCTGCGTTGATCTCAGCGGAGGCGATGTAGCCGGCCAGCACGCCGTCCTCAGAGTAGTACTCGAAGTTGCGGCCGTTGAACGCGGTGCGGTGCATATTCATGGCCGGTCCGTACCAGCCGTAGATGTGGCAGTCTGCATACTCCTGGCCGATGGCTCCGCCCACTTCAAAGGCGAGGTCCTTGTTCCAGGTCTGGGCGATCAGGGTCTCGGTGGGATACGGGGTACCGAACACGCCGGAATACCAGTCGTTCAATCCACCGGTGCCATCGGAATCCATGGTGGCAACCTTGCCCACAGACTTCAATTCGATGGTGGAGAAGCCGCCTACCTGAACCAGCTGGCACATCTCGTCTACGGTGAGCTGATCGAGGAGCTTATCCCAATCGGGATCGTCATAGGACTTGCCGATCATGTCTGCGAGCTTCAGGCCGTTCTTGGCGCCGGTGGTGGGCATCACATCGCCTGCCACATCGTGATCGGCGGGGACGTAGTGGGCAACAGAGTGAGCATCCAGTAAAGCACGGTCCTCATCGGAGATGGAGTAGTTGGAGGGTGCTGCGGTGGCGGTGTCGTAGTTGGCGAAACCGTCTGCACGGCTCAGGAAGGTGATACCTGCGGTGGAGTAGCTCTCAAAGCGGTTGGTGGCCACGGCGTTGTCGCTGGCACGGCCGGCGGTGCTGTAGTCGATGTCGGTGTCTACGGTGAAGGTCTCGGAGTCCAGCTCGGTGTGGGCATCGGCGCGGACGGAGATGCTGTACTCGCCGGCTTCCAGGATGTAGCCGCCGTTGGCCGTCTTGATAGCGGAGGAGTCATAGGAGGCCATATCCTCCTTGGGGATGGAGAAGCTTACGGTCTGGGAAGCACCAGGAGCCAGTTCATCGGTCTTGCCGAACTGAATCAGGTTCACAGCGGCCTTCTCGATGCCGCCGTTGTTGTACGGAGGCGTGAAGTACACTTCCACGACGTCCTTGCCGGCGGTGCTGCCGGTGTTGGTTACTACTACATCAAAGGTGACGTTGTCCCCATCAGCCTGGAAGTTGGTGATCTCCTGGGTGAAGGTGGTGTAGCTCAGGCCGTGGCCGAAGGGGTACTGGACGGTGGCATCGTAGTCGAAGTCCATGTTGCCGGCAAGGGCCTCGGCATAGGCGGTCTCATAGAACTTGTAGCCCACATAGATGCCTTCCACGTAGTTCACGAAGGACAGCACGCCCTGGAAGCCCGGATCACCCAGTGTGAAATTAGGTCAAAAAAGAGTCCACCTGATCATCTGCTTCTCTGTCTCGAAAAATAGTTGTTGCTCAGCAGAGCACACTATGGTACAATAGGAAGCACAAGGAACCTGTCCAGGATATCTATCTGTCTAGCTACGATGTTCATTTTATTTATCTAGCAATATCGCAAATAACATCGCATTCTAAATTGCGCTTGGAGGTGTATCCGTTTGAGAAGCTTGGCAAAAGAAAACTTGACATTAATCAAAGGTGCTAACCGTGTATTATCTACCGACGATATAGAAGTGTTAGTACGCGGGATACCGAAGGATTACAACGCTGAGAACGCATCTGCTTTTTATACAATTAATAATGTTTCTATAGCGGAATATTATGCAAGAAAGATTAGTAAAATGTATGGCGGCGTGCCAACACTCAATTATTACAATTTTAATCTTGAAGAGGTTGCAGGATTTATCAAAGAAGCCTACTTTAATGAATTGAATTCAAAGTCAATAAGATATGTTGGCGAGAATCTTGCTGGAATCTTACCAGCGAATTGCCCCAAAAGAGGATCTGGAATGCTTCCTCGCGAACTTTGCCATTTGTGTAGCGTAATGGATTGCGAGAGAAATGCAGATTATATTGAGTCTATCCTCTCCGAAGGAGGATATTATAGTCTGGATGAGATCTTATTGCAGCTTGTGGATGGCAGGATAAGTGACGAAGAAGCCATTCTGCAAATCAATGTAAGGCTACATGATGCAGGGTTCTCGACAATACCTTTGCAGATTTCCTTGCGTGAAAAGGCAATCCGCTTAGGCTTAAGGTTTCGGTATGCTCACACGATACCGCTGGAGGGGTGATATGGATATTTCTCGCGAAATGAATATCAAAGGATACAGTTCTATTTTGGCTTCAATTCTGTATTATTTGAGGACAATTAACTGCAATATGTGCCCAGAAGACCTAGTTCGGAAAATATCAGATGATTTTTGGCTCGACAATGGGTTTATGTCTTCGAATATGAATCGTCCCAAAATGGTTTTTGACCTATGCGACAAGTATCATATTGAAAACCATGGATATGATGATATTTTTTCTCATATGAGAGAGCTTTTCAGACCTGACGATGAAATCTCGAAGTTTGCAGATATTTTGCATAAAAATGACCCCAGGAAGCTCTGAACACAAAAGGTTTTGAGCGTATGAATCGACTGATTGCAGAGGCAACGCTTTAGTGAAGGCGAGAAAGTGAGTCTCCCCAGAGGAAGGGTGACTTATGGATAAGTTGCTGTGAATCCTAAAAAGCTGGGTTGGAGGATATGTTGGCTTACGAGTATGGCGACACATCCCGGTGCCGTGTTGTTATCCGGGAGAGTCCCGGGTCTGAGTACAAGGCTCAAGACGTGGTACCGATAAGAAAATCGATGAATTTGTCTCAGAATGCTCTCGTCAATGTGCTGGGCGTTCCCGTTGGTCGGCTGACGAGTGGGAAGCTGTTATGCTGTGCGGTCTGGCCCAGCCAGACATCGCTATACCTAATCGAATACGATTACTCCCATGCAGAAAACGAAAAGGCTGGACAAGTGTCATCGGACCGGTAGAAGATCTCAACCAGAAATCCATCCGAGAGGAAAAGATCACAAGGATGGTGGACAAACATGAGCAGCTGACCTAGCAATCCTTTATTTTCTATTGAGGACATGAAGGCGTAGGAGACCTCCAGGGGTTTCCTGCGCCTTCTGTTCTGTATAGGCATTCCCTCGGATTGCCCAGATGACGGTCTCCTCCTTCGCAGAGCAATTTGGTGCAGGGCAGCAAAGGCACCGGAAGCCGGGCCACAGGCCCGGCTTCCGGTGCTTGGAAAAGTAGGAGATTATAGAATCGTCAGATTACTTTCTGGCGTTCTTTGCACTCTTGTCGCCCTTCTTCTTGAGATAGAGGACGATCATCACCACTTCGATCACGACCACCACGGCTGCCACCAGGACGTCGATGGTTACGAACATGGAGGTCATCTTGTCCATGCCGCCGTCATGCTTCTCAATGGTGTAGTTGCCGCTGCGGACGATGGTGAACATGATGTTCTTAGCCGCCTGCCGCATGGCCTTAACCATGGTCGGGGAATCGGGGTTCTCGATCTGGGTACGGGCATTGGAGCCGAAGCCCAGCATCATGTCATTGCCGCCCATAACGCTGTCCATGGTGAGCTGATAACCATAGGAGCCGTACCAGTCTGTGAGGACCATGCCCTGGAAGCCCCACTCCTCACGGAGCACGCCGTTGAGCAGGTCCGGGTTGGCGCCGTTGTACCGGGGGCCAATCAGAGTAAAGGAGGACATCACTGCCAGGGGCTTGGTGTCGAAATCGTAGTTCTTCACGCAGATCTCAAAGGGCTTCATGTAGATCTCGCGGAGGGTCTGCTCATTCACGCGAATCTGCTGGGCAGTGCAGCGGTTGATCTCCTGGTCGTTCACAACGAAGTGCTTGATGTAGGCGTACACGCCTTTCTCGCCGGCTGCGTTGATCTCAGCGGAGGCGATGTAGCCGGCCAGCACGCCGTCCTCGGAGTAGTACTCGAAGTTGCGGCCGTTGAAGGCGGTGCGGTGCATGTTCATGGCAGGACCATACCAGCCGTAGATGTGGCAGTCTGCATATTCCTGGCCGATGGCGCCGCCCACTTCAAAGGCGAGATCCTTGTTCCAGGTCTGGGCAATCAGGGTCTCGGTGGGATACGGGGTGCCGTACACGCCGGAGTACCAGTCGTTCAAGCCGCCGGTGCCGTCCGAATCCATGGTGGCTACCTTGCCCACAGACTTCAGTTCGATGGTGGAGAAGCCGCCAACCTGAACGAGCTGGCACATCTCGTCTACGGTGAGCTGATCGAGGAGCTTATCCCAATCGGGATCGTCATAGGCCTTACCAATCATGTCGGCCAGCTTCAGGCCGTTCTTGGCGCCGGTGGTGGGCATCACATCGCCTGCCACATCGTGATCGGCGGGGACGTAGTGGGCAACAGAGTGGGCGTCCAGGAAGGCCCAGTCTTCATCGGACACGGAGTAGTTGGTAGGCGCTGCGGTGGCGGTGTCGTAATTGGCGAAACCGTCTGCACGGCTGAGGAAGGTGATGCCTGCGGTGGAGTAGCTCTCAAAGCGGTTGGTGGCTACAGCGTTGTCGCTGGCACGGCCGGTGGTGCTGTAGTCGATGTCGGTGTCTACAGTGAAGGTCTCGGAGTCCAGCTCGGTGTGGGCATCGGCGCGGACGGAGATGCTGTACTCGCCGGCCTCGAGAATGTAGCCGCCGTTGGCCGTCTTGATGCAGGAGGAGTCATAGGAGGCCATATCCTCTTTGGGGATGGAGAAGCTCACGGTCGCGGAGGCACCGGGGGCCAGCTCCTCGGTCTTGTCGAACTGAATCAGGTTCACAGCGGCCTTCTCGATGCCGCCGTTGTTGTACGGGGGTGTGAAGTACACTTCCACGACGTCCTTGCCGGCAGTGCTGCCGGTGTTGGTTACTACCACGTCAAAGGTAACGGTGTCGCCATCGGCCTGGAAATTGGTGATCTCCTGGGTGAAGGTGGTGTAGCTCAGGCCGTGGCCGAAGGGGTACTGGACGGTGGCGTCGTAGTCAAAGTCCATATTGCCGGCAAGCGCTTCGGCATAGGCGGTCTCATAGAACTTGTAGCCCACGTAGATGCCTTCCACGTAGTTCACGAAGGAGAGGACGCCCTGGAAGCCCGGATCCGCCTCGGTGTACTGTGCCTGGAGATCGGCGACGTTGTCAAAGGCGAAGTTGCCGTAGTTGTTGTATGCGGGGGTGGCTTTCTGGTCGTAGACGTAGGTCTCGATGGAGCGGCCGGAGGGATTCACGGTGCCCTTAAGAATGCGGCCCAGGGCGTTCATGGCGGTGCGGCCGGTGCCGGGCGCCAGAAGCACAGCGCCGATGGAGTCATAGTCGTTCACGAAGCCCAGCTCCATGGGGTTGTTGGCGTTTACCACTACGATGACCTTGTCGAAGTTGGTGGCTACGAGGTCG
The DNA here is from genome assembly GCA_947623875.1 of uncultured Oscillospiraceae bacterium. Lineage (GTDB taxonomy): Bacteria > Bacillota > Clostridia > Oscillospirales > Oscillospiraceae > Enterenecus. The sequence continues at coordinate 20,891 of CANQII010000006.1, read as the reverse complement.
ATCATGTCCTTCTCGGTGCGGGACAACTCCAGGTAGCTCTGGCCGTCCTCGAAGTCATCATAGGCATCGGAGTTGTTGTTATAGCTGCAGGCGTAGTAGCTGTAGCCGGCATTGCCGTTGGCGATGGTCTGCTGTACATCGTTGTAGGTGCCCTTGATCACGGCGCCCATATTGGAGGGAAGGTCCTGGCCTTCACCGCCGGACCGGGCCAGCACGATGACGGCCACATCTGAGAAAGACTTGGCGTTGTTCATCAGAGAGTCAGTGTAGTGGTCTACCGGAGGCTCCGGCAGGGACCAGTCCGTATAGCCAACGGAGACCACATTGCCGCCCAGGTTGCGGCTGGGGCTGTACTCGGTGTACATGTCGATGATCTCCTGGTTCACTTCAAAGCCGGCGTTCTTCAGAGAGGTGAGGATGTCGATATTGCCCTCATTGCTGGAGGAGCCAGATCCGGTGCCGCCGTAGATGGGAATGGTGGAGGCCCAGCCGAAGACGTTGATCTTGGTGGTGTCGGTGAGGGGCAGCACGCCGTTGTTCTCCATCAGGGTGATGCCCTCGTCGCCGACCTTCTCGATCACAGCCTCAGAGGCGGCTGCGGACTCGGCGGAGACGGCGCCTTCGTAGTTGATGATGGGGGCCAGGTTGTTGTACATGGGGCCGAAGCAGATCATGTTTGCGATGACAACCACGATGAGCACCCAGGCCAGGATAGAGCTCACCGCTGCGATGTGGCGGACGCCCTTTTTCAGGACGAACTGTACGGCGATGGCGATGACGATGGCCGCCACCAGGGTTCCAAGGATTGTGTAGATGTAGCCGCTGAGGTTGTGGACGTACTGCTGTACGTCTACAGCGGAGACTCCCATGCCCTCAAAGACCGGAGTCAGGACGTTGATCAGGAAATCCAACATTTTGTACTCCTCCTAAAGTTCTTTTCCAGGGGTTTGGGGGATTCGGTGTTGTTCCCCCTTGCTGAGCCGTATATTACACCGCCGGGGTTTGAATATCAAATACCTATTTTGAGTAAGAAATCATGCAGATTGAGCATAGAATAAGATGTGAAAAGGCGGGCGCTGTCTCGCCCGCCTGATGGGAATGGATGTAGTCTGTGCAGTTGGACTGCCAGTACCGCTGGATCTTCTCTGGATGCAGCCGTGAGGCCGGGATACAGAATCATCGCAGGTGCAATAAACGGCTTTCCGTTTCTCGCAGTTAATTTGTGACAACGGGGGGGATTGCCCCCCTGATGGGGAACCTGGACACGTTCTGCGACGATATCCAACCGGACCAGTCCATATTGGAATCGGGCAGGCCATGTGAACGCCATTTATGGCGTTATCGCCTTGGAACTGACGATGGGGGAAGCCGGAGAAGATGGGTTTTCCGTGCCTGACGGGAGTGCCGGACTCTGTGTGCTCTGATTTCCAGAAGTACCGTCCTGTGCTGCAGGGCCAACATGTGACACAACCCGCAAGCCAGAGCAAAATCTGTTGACGCAGATTCACAGCAGGTCCGAAAAAAGCTCACTCTCATTCTCGATCAGGTCCCTGACAAGTACATGGTAATCCAGATATTGAATCCCGTAAGCCCCCTGAGAGATCTGAATCGCCAGTTCACTCCTGTAGTAAATGTTCGCAGCAATGCGCAAGTCGAGGTTCTTTTCTTGAGCGAGTTCCTCTATTATTTTTACTTCGAGACTCTGCCTGTAGGACTGCTCCAGCGCCTTCTCCGAACAGCTCATTGTATCACCTCATAGGCTCTAACAAACCGCAGGTTCTTATCGATTGCGGCCTGTGATGTCATGCAGTACTGGTCATTTGCTCTGAAAAAAGTCAATTCCCGAAGAGTTCGCTCTTTGTCCCAGGTCCCATCAAGGTACATGCTAACTGCCCTGAACACATCATCATCCGCCACATTTCCCACTATCATGTCGTAGCCCTGGTAAACATTTTCTCCTCTCCGGCAGGCACAGACAAACTCCAGCCACTGCTCATCGGCCCCACCGAAGGACAGAACATTCATCTTCCTGTAATCATCTGAAAGATTGTAAACATTTACAACCGCTCTCTGGGGCCTCCCGGCAGCTCTTCCGCGTTTCCTCATCGCTTTACGTGCTGCCCAGCGTTCCGCCTGCTTCACAAATGATGTCAGATAAAACCCTGGACCAAAGTCCAGATAGACCTGGGAGTGCAGAACATCTGGCTCACGTATTACCAATGTCGAGCCATGGTAGAGGATCATTCAGGACACCCCCACTCCTGCATCATCTCCGTAATATCGTTCACCAGGTACCGATCTCCTAGAGTGTGAAGAACATCGTAGAAGGGGATGATATATTCGTCCAGGATTCCTGAGTCGGTCAGCCGGGCATAAATTTCAGGTACGGTGAGATTCGTGTACTCAGCCACCTTGTACACCAGGAAGACCCAGAACTCCAATTCTTTTTTGGTGCAGGACGCCACATATGTCACCTCCGGTTCGCTTTTCTCTATTATACTCCACCCATGCAAAAATGACAAGGACGGTTTTCTCCTTCCCAGAAAGGTCCGACCGTCAGGCCGAGACCGTCAGGCAGGTGTCCGTTGCCCATTCCCTCCTGAGGTCCAGGGCCAGGCAAGAGGAAATCAGCGGCCTGGCGTGTCCAGTGGGAACCGAAGGAAGGTCAGCATGATTCCAACATGAGCATGCAAGAGATGGATTCTTTCAAAGCGTGAATAGGGAGCTTCTAAAAAGTGTGGTAAATATTGGAGATGCCCTGATGGGTTACGTAGCCAGATCCCTAGGTAAGACCAACTCATCCCGTTGTGCTTCTGGCGTCGGGCGATTAAGAGATCGTTTGCATTTTCCACTGGGCGCGAGGCATTGCTGTAGCCGAGCACTTTTCGGAGTGCATGGGAGGACACACAGAAGCACGAACTCGATACACTGAGGGGAGATTCTGGAAGAGATGACACCCTTCACATCTCTCCCCCTCCCTGTATCCGGGAGTCTGCCCCCTGCGAATTCGGTCAGTCTGCCGTATCCGTGATGACAAACCGTTTCTGCTGGGGCCGTGGAGACGCCACAGAAACGGTGATGGGGAAACCGAACTGGTCATTGGAGATCCCAAGGGTCCGAACCTGGCAATTCAGGAAGCGACCGTAGTTCAAGCAGCTCTCCGGGTAGGCCAAAACGGATTTGTGGGCGGCAGCTGTCTCCATTGCAATCGCAGATACCCGGCCGTTTCGCAGCGGTCAGTTCGTCTCCCCGACCTTGCCGGCACCCTGCCGCATCTGGGTGATCAGAGCGACATCCTCCCAGAAGGCCCGGCCGAAGACGCAGGGGTATTCCTCCTGGATCATCTCACGTTTGGCCTGGAAGGAGAGCTCCCGGGAAAACAGAGTGTCCAGCAAGCGCATGGCACCCTTTTCGCGGGTCAACTCCGGATTTCCCAGAAGGAGGACGGCAGAGTGCGGCATCCTGACAGCGCTCGTATCCACTGGACCCGGGTCTGGAAAGATTCTTTCTCCGATGGTCTGTGTGACCCCTACAGCGTTTCCCATGTCCTCAGGAACATCCAGAACCAGCAGAATCGTGTAGGTGCCGGTGGCTGTACCCGCAAAATCCTGCAGTTCGTTTTTCCGGTTCGCGGCGAGGTACAGGCAATTGCTCATGACTTCGGCCACACGGGAGTAGGGCTCATCGGGGGAGTACTCCTTCACAACCACCAGATCGAAGACAAAGGGATACACCTTCCCATTCCGCTCCAGAGTGGCAGTCATGCTGTGGGGCGCGGTGATCCGGTCTCCCTCCTGGGTGAAGATCTCCGGACAGCGCTGAGCCACCTCCCGCAGGCAAGGATCCCGTCCGCCCTCTTCCAGGACAAAGAGACCGCCCAGATTGCGGTCCGCGATGTCCAGGGGATCCAAGCCCTGGAACTCCGGGATGACATCCGCCAGAATGCTGGCTAGGACATATCGGTGCCGGAGGACGCGGATGATAGCCTCTTCCATGCGGGCAGGGAATTCTGCCTCCTTCGTTGCGACGGCAGAGACGTTTTCATTCGTTATATCTGCGTTCATGATGTACCTCCTTGAATACGTGGAATACATGATTGAACTCCGGGGCCGGTCCTGCCCGCCCGGAGATGCAGCGGGTGTTTTGGGTTCTCTTTTGCCGCATTTGCGGTCTGGTCTGCGAAGACAGGGTCAGAATTTAGACCATTCAAGGCTGCAGATCAAAAGGTTCCCTGCATTGTCCCAGCAGCTGAGAAAGCTCTTTCCGCCAGTAGACTGCGTGCGGCGAAACCTGCCGGACCGGTTACCAGTTTATCACACTCTCTGGAGAAATGCAAATCTTACGCAACAGGCGCCCTGGACAGCCTTGGATGCGCGGCGCGGCCGGTGGTGCTGTAGTCTACATCGGCGTCTACGGCGAAGGTCTCGGAATCCAGCTCGGTGTGGGCATCGGCGCGGACGGAGATGCTGTACTCCCCGGCATCGAGAATGTAGCCGCCGTTGGCCGTCTTGATGCATGAGGAGTCATGAGCTGGCCCCCGGTGCCTCCGAGACCGTGAGCTTCTCCATCCCCAAGGAGGATATGGCCTCGTCTGCACGGCTTAGGAAGGTGATGCCCGCGGTGGAGTAGCTCTCAAAGCGGTTGGTGGCTACGGCGTTGATGGTAACGAACAAGGAGGTCATCTTGTCCATGCCGCCGTCATGCTCCTCGATGGTGTAGTTGCCGCTGCGCACGATGGTGAACATGATGTTCTTCGCCGCCTGCCGCATGGCCTTAACCATTGTCGGGGAATCGGGATTCTCGATCTCGGTGCGGGCATTGGAGCCGAAGCCCAGCATCATGTCGTTGCCGCCCATAACGCTGTCCATGGTAAGCTGATAGCCGTAGGAGCCGTACCAGTCTGTGAGGACCATGCCCTGGAAGCCCCACTCGTCCCGGAGCACGCCGTTGAGCAGATCCGGGTTGGCACCGTTGTACCGGGGGCCAATCAGGGTGAAGGAGGACATCACAGCCAGGGGCTTGGTATCGAAATCGTAGTTCTTCACGCAGATCTCAAAGGGCTTCATGTAGATCTCGCGGAGGGTCTGTTCGTTGACCCGGATCTGCTGGGCAGTGCAGCGGTTGATCTCCTGGTCGTTTACAACAAAGTGCTTGATGTATGCGTACACGCCCTTCTCACCGGCTGCGTTGATCTCAGCAGAGGCGATGTAGCCGGCCAGCACGCCGTCCTCGGAGTAGTACTCGAAGTTACGGCCGTTGAATGCGGTGCGGTGCATGTTCATGGCAGGACCATACCAGCCGTAGATGTGGCAGTCTGCATACTCCTGGCCGATGGCGCCGCCCACTTCAAAGGCGAGGTCCTTGTTCCAGGTCTGGGCAATCAGGGTCTCGGTGGGATACGGGGTGCCGAACACGCCGGAGTACCAGTCGTTCAGGCCGCCGGTGCCATCGGAATCCATGGTGGCTACCTTGCCCACAGACTTTACTTCGATGGTAGAGAAGCCGCCAACCTGCACCAGCTGGCACATCTCGTCTACAGTGAGCTGATCAAGCAGCTTATCCCAATCGGGATCATCATAGGACTTGCCGATCATGTCGGCCAGCTTCAGGCCGTTCTTGGCGCCGGTGGTGGGCATCACATCTCCGGCTACATCGTGATCGGCGGGGACATAGTGTGCCACGGAGTGCGCATCCAGGAAGGCCCGGTCTTCATCGGACATGGAGTAGTTGGTGGGCGCTGCGGTAGCGGTGTCATAGTTGGCGAACCCGTCTGCACGGCTCAGGAAGGTGATACCTGCGGTGGAGTAGCTCTCAAAGCGGTTAGTGGCCACGGCATTGTCGCTGGCGCGGCCGGTGGTGCTGTAGTCTACGTCGGCGTCCACTCCGCCTGTGGGCAAGTGCTGCGCTCCAGTGCAAAAGAACAGGCGAGGCGCCCGCAGATCCCTGCGGGCGCCTCGCCTGTTCTTCGTCTTTCTCGCTTTTCACCCTACAAATTCTCCGGCCTTCCATGTGCCCGTTACCACGGTGCCGTCCGCACAGACCTCGGTGCCGGTGCCCTCTGCGCTGCTCTGGACCCAGTCGCACTCCAGGTACGCACCGGTGTCCCAGGTGTAGAAGCCATGGCCGGTTCTGGCGCCGGCCTGAAACTTGCCGAGATACGCCTCACAGGTGGACTGGTCGCCGGGTTTCCAGAGGAAGACGCCGGAGCCGTCGAGCTTGCCGTCCTTGAAGGTGCCGGCATAGACGGTGCCGTCTGTGAACTCGATGCGGCCATATCCCTGGGGAATGCCGTCCTTCAGCCCGCCGAGATAGGTGCCGTTCTGGAACTGCACGGTCTGGAAGCCGGAGTCCGTGCCCTCCACGTACTTGCCCTCCTGCCAGAGGCCGGGGGTCTTCTTCCCGCTGGCGGAGGTCTGTACCCCGAAGCCGCCGGGGAGGTCGTTGAACCACTCGCCCTCATACACCGAGCCGTCTGCCCAGGCGTAGGTGCCGTAGCCGGAGCGGAGGTTGTTCTTGTAGAAGCCGGCATACCAGTTGCCCCGGTACTCGCCGCTGGCCAAAATGGACTTGCGGCCCCAGCCGTTTGCGGCATCGGCCTTCCACGCCCCGGCATAGGTGTCCCCGCTGAACCAGTTGTACACGCCGTAGCCGCTCTTCTTGTTGTCCAGGTTGTGCCCCACGTAGCTGTCTCCGCTTGCCCAGACGTTCATCCCGTAACCGGTCACGGCATCGTTCTTCCAGTTCCCTATGTAGATGTCTCCCGTGCTGTTGCAGTTCACGCCCCAGCCCTGCCGGACAGAGCCCTCCACGGCGCCGAAGTAGAAGCCGCCGCCGGACCAGAAGTACTTTCCGATGATGGTCTTGCTGCCCTCTTTCCAGTATCCGTGGTAGATGGCCTTTTTGTCTGCGGGGGTGAGCTCGCCGTATCCGTACCACTGGCCGTCCACCCAGCACCCCTGATAGACGGAGCCGTCCTTGTAGTACATGCGGCCGAAGCCGCCGGGCTTTCCGTTTCGCAGCTCGCCGTAGTAGGTGTTGCCGGAGTCAAAGGTAACGGCGCGGCCGTCTGTCCGGGTGACGATATCCGTGCCCTTCCACTGGCCGGAGATCACCGTCCCGTTCAGGCCGAGCAGGGTGCCGCTGCCGTTCTGTTTTCCCTCTGTCCAGTCCCCCATAAAGACGTCTCCGCTGGGCAGGGTGAGGATACCCTGGCCGTCCCATTGGTCCTCTTTCCAGCCGCCCTCATAGGTGGTGCCGTCGCTGAGCTGGATGCAGCCGAGCACGGTGCGCTTGCCGTTGTCCCACATGCCCTCATAGACCGCGCCGTCCGTGTACGCCATCCGGCCGTATCCGTTGGGGGCGCCATTAGACCACTGGCCGTAGTACGCGGCGCCGGTGGAGAGGGCCATATGGCCGAAGCCGGTGAAGCTGTCCTTGGGAACGGCGGGGGCGAAGGCCTTGAGATCGTCCGAGGTCTTGTGCTGGTTATCTGCGTCATGCTGGGACATGTAGTCCGTGCCGATGCCGATGAAGTTGTATGTGTAGCCGCCGTCCACATCGTTCCAGGTGACGTCCACGATGTAGTAATTGCCGTCCTCAAACCGGACCACGTTCCAGCCGTGGTCCTCGCTGGCCACGCAGTAGCAGTCCAGGCCCATGGCGTTGGCCATGGCGTAGAACACATCGCTGTACCCGGCGCAGACGGTGTCCGGTGTCATGAGGAGGGAGTACATGGTCTGGCTCTCCTCGGTGGTGGCCTCAGAGCCCTTTGCGGAGACCTCGGGGGAGTAGACCGTGCTCTCGGAGATCTTCTTGTTGAGCGTACACACCTTCTCCCAGATGGTCTGGCCGGCCTTGTTGCACTCCGCGATCCAGCTGTCCAGCTTGTCGAACATCTGGTTGGTAACGGTGGGCTGGTCCAGGGCCAGGACGAAGTCGTAGAGGCAGAGGTAGATGGTGGTGTCCGAGTAGAACGTGTGCCCCACAAAGTAGTACTGCGGGTTGCACAGGACGAACCAGTTTACCACGGCCTTCATCTGATCCTCGGTGAGGCCGAGGTCGCTGTACGCGATCTCGGTGGGAATAAAGCTGTGCCCATTGGAGACCGTTGGGTTGCCCGGCTGCTTCAGATAGGCCAGGCAGGCGCTGTCCATTCTCTCGTAGAGGGTCCGCTCGGCGCGGGTGAGCTTGGATGTGGCGCCGGGGTTGGCGTACTTGCTCCAGTCCCGCCAGGCTACCTTCACCTGGCTGGCGGCGGCTGCTGCGGCCCGCGGACCCTGTCCTTGCCGGGCAGAGCGTTCCCGCAAGGCCTTTGTCTGGGCGTCCGTGAGGGGGATGCTCTCCGCGGCGCGGTATGAGGCGGGCGGGTGCTGAATCGCCTGTGCCTGAGAGACCTCTGCCTGGGGCGCGGCCGCGGCTGTGCGGTCTGCTGCCGCCGCGTGGCCGGGGCCGAAGCACGCCAGCAGCAGGGTGCATGCGGTGAGTGCAGACAGAGCGCGTGAAATCCAGTGCTTCATAGAGTCTGTTCCTCCTGTCTTTTCCCGGGGTGTCGGGTGCGTCACTCTCGGTGCGTCTCGGGGGTCCCCCGCAAGAGGTGCAGAGACGCCGAGCGCAGTCTTTCTCACGGAAAAGTCTATCACGCCAACTGCGGAGATTCAACCGGAGAAAAGACCGGAAACCCAGCCGTTTTCAACGATTGCCCAGGGCTGGACTGCCTTTTCGCCCTTCCCTACTGATTTCCCTGTTCGGCCAGCTCCCGCTTGAGCCGCTCGTAGACGCAGGCGGCGCCCTCCCGATAGAGGCCGGTGCGGGGGTCCTCCAGCTTGGAGAAGGTGCGGGACAGATAGACCTGGTCCAGCGCCTCCTCTGCGGTGAGCCCGGCGTCCTCCATCCGGTACAGGGCGAGGTCTGCCGTGGTGTTTTCGATAGCGATTCTCTGCAGCGAGGCATAGTCTCGAACATCCTGCACCTTGAGACACTGCAGCGCTCGCTCCGTGTGGAAGGCGTACTGCAGGGTGAGCGCGTGCTTGGGGAGGGAGAAGACCAAAAAGCCCTCCCGGTCTTCCATGCGGGACCGGTAGCTGAGGGCAAAGTTGAAGCGGTCGTCGGGGGCGGGGCCGAGGACGATGTCGTACTTGCCGTCCTGGTTGCAGTTCTCGTTGGAGGTGTCTGAAACGTCCCGGCTCCGGTTGTTCCAGACGAAGCGGGCCCAGTCCATGTCCGGCTGCTCCGGAAACACCTTGCACCGGAGGTCCGACCGCTGCAGAAGGTTGTCCGGGACATCTTTCTCTCTATTCTTTCTTGCAGATAAAGCAGGCCATAGCCCCCACGGCTTCCACTGTGGGTTTGGCATGCATTCCCGCCCAGCTGCATATGCAGATTGTCCGCCTTCTCATAGGGCGGCGTAAAAAATCCTTCTAATCTGCATTTTTCAGCGCCAGATTCAGTGGTATTCTTTTAACCCGTCTGAAATCAAAGAACAGTACAACAAGGTATCCGATCAGTACAAACAGGAACATTGTCGCATATCCTGCCGGAGTTATCATAAAGGCAAACCAGCCGCTGTAACTGGACATGATAGCTCTCCATGCGGCGCTCATAACAAGTGTGCCGAGAAAAACGCTGACAGTGTTGCATACCAAAAAAACCATCGTTGTAGAGAGCAGATACAGCCGCGCAATCTCGCTGTTTTCATAGCCGAGCACCTTGGTCATGGAGATGGCATTCTCATTTTTCTCGACAATGATCTTTGTGAGCAAATAGATCATAACCGCAGACAGCAGAATGCAGAGGACCTGAAAATACCGCATATAGGCTCCCATGGAATGATCGAGCTGATCGCACATTTTCGTGATTTCTCTTTCGGTAATGACCGTGGCGATGCTGCTCTCTTCAAGATCCGTGATCTCAGAGTCTGAAAGATATCCGCTGAACGCGTCCTGCGCCACCCCGAACACTGATCGAAACTGTCCGATCGGCATAAAGACCGCAATGCTCAGCGATCTGTCGTAAAAACCTGCGACTTTGAATTGATACTGCTTGCTCTCATACTTCTCATCCAGCAGAATGGTATCTCCGACAGAGACGTCATATTTGTCCCGGAAGGAATCGGAAATATAAACCTCATTTTCCCGCAGTGAGGACAGCCCGTCAATCGGCACATAGCTGCTGCCGTCTTCGATTCCGTATACGGAAACCTCTTCGTTGATCGCATCGCTCTTTCGAATGAGAGAAGTCATAGCGAATCTCTCCGCGCTGTCATTTGAAGTCTCAATCACATTTCCGTCTTCCTCTTCGCAGGAGTTCAAAATGTATTGATAGTCCGCGAACATCATATCGCTCGCGTTTTCCTTGTAATAGTCTAGCGTATCCGGCATACCCACTGCCATTGCCAGCAAAACCGTGACAAAAAACACACCGAAGAACAGGATCAGATAGTTCGGCGCATTCTGGAAGATAATGCGCATGCGGAAACGGCGGAAGAAATTCCATCTCGGCAAACGGATCGCTCTTTTCCGCCCTCCCTTTTTCAGATCCTGGCGTAAAAACGCAAGCGGTGTATATCTCAGTTTCCGGGCAACGACGATGAAGTTGACAGCAAACATCAATATGAGTGGGATCAGCGTTGTCTTCACAAAGGCGGAGGGATTCCACAGCGTCTCATATACAGGAAGGCTGTAGCTGTTATAGTACATGGAAACCACTACATCTTTGAACACCGTATAGCCCAGCAGATTGCCCAGCGCCTCCGAAAACAGCGTAACGATCACCGGCATGGAGAGATAGTGCCGGATCAGTTCGCCCCTTGTATATCCGGAGGCCCGCAGTGTACCGATGGTCCGCGATTCCCTCATGATCGTATTGCTGATTGTAACGGCAAAGATAAAGGCGATGATGACAATGAGAATATCAAGCAGCACGCCGCCCATCGCCATATCCCCGCCCATATCGTCAACGGCAAAATAGACAGCCGGGTTGGCGTAGGTGGGAAGAAAATCGGTGAGCTCATTTTCCGCGGTAACGGTTTGGGTGAGTACAGCCGCCAGGAAGTTGTCCGCAAGCTGCTTCTCTTCCGTTTCATCCTCCGGGGAATTTTGATACTGCCACGCATACCCGTAATGGATCGGCGTTTGAAGACTGTCAAAGCCCTCTTTTGTAGTCATCGCCACATTGAATTTCAGCGCGTCAAACATCACATCTGTGCTTTTTTCGTGAAGCGTGGCGTAATTGACATAGGCGAGAAGGCCCACCACCTTCCATTCCTTGTTGCCCACTGTAATGGCATCTCCCACTTTCAAGCCCACATTGTCGGCGTGCATACGGTCGATGGCGATCTCGTCATCCCCTTCCGGAAAACGGCCATCCATCAGGCAGGCCAAATTCACATCGTCCGTTTTCAAGTATACGCGGACAGAGCCGTCGGTCACACCGTCATGGTCATGATCCTCCTCTTCGTTGCGATAGAAGTTCTCATATAGGCTGACGGGGACAGGACGGAAGTCCGCATCGTTCAGCTTATATTTTTCCTCCGCATCGGCATACTTTTCATCGATTTCAGCAAGGATCTTGCTCCACGCTTCATCGTAAGCTTTCTTGTAAGCCTCGTCATAGGCGGAGCTGAATGCATCGCTGTAAGCGGCGTCAAAAGCGTCCTGGTATGCGCCACTTTCCTTCGCCTGTGCGATTGCAGACGGCAGCATACCGATTGCAGACGCCTCATCCAGCCCCTGGGAGAGCAAGGATTCCTTGACCTGTTCTTCAAAGGACTCCTCAAAGTGTTTTGAAAACTCTGCATCAAATTCTTCCGTAAATTCAGCGTTAAATTCTCCTTCAAAGGCATCGTCAAGCTCTGCTTTAGCTGTTTTCAGATAGTAGCTCTTGACATCCGCTTTTTCTCCCGTTGCTATCGCTTCGAGAAGTTCCGGGTCCGCTTTCTCCGCAAGCTCAAAGTGCCCATCTTCCAATTTGTATTTCTCCACACCGCTGTTTGCCGCAGACAGCATGCTTTCGTTCGCCACATACATTCCCGATACGAACCCGATGGTAAGAACCAGAAAAAGGCAGACCACCAGATACTTCCGCCAATCTCCCACAAGCTCCCTTGGAAGTCGTTTCGTAAGCGGATTTTTTATTTTTCCTTTCATACCGCCATATTCCTCACCATTCCAGCGCATCGGCAGAGATCCTGCGTGTATTTCTCTCATCCAGACGCACTCTGCCGTCTCTCAGCCTGATGACATGATCCGCCATGTTTTGAATCGCCTCATTGTGTGTAACCATAATAACGGTGTTTTGATATTTCCGATTGATCTCTTCAATCAGCTTTAGGATCTCTTTTGAGGTTGTATAATCCAGCGCCCCCGTGGGCTCGTCGCACAGCAGGATATCTGGATTTTTCACAATGGCTCTTCCGATGGACACACGCTGCTGCTGTCCGCCGGAAAGCTGATTCGGTAGCTTATGGCGATGCTCATACAGCTCCAGCGTGTGAAGCAGTTCATCTGTATCCAGCGGCGCATCGGAGAGGTACGCTCCCACTTCGATGTTTTCCCTGACATTCAGATTTGGAATCAGATTATACTGCTGAAAGACATAGCCGAGGTGGCGGCGGCGGTACTGCGTCAGGCGCTTTTCTCCCAGTTCCTTCAGGTTATCGCCGTGAATCGAGATAGATCCGGAATCGGCGCTGTCTATCCCGCCGATGATGTTCAGCAGTGTGGATTTCCCAGACCCGGATGGTCCGAGAAGCACGCAGAATTCTCCCTTTTCCACAGAGAAACTGATCCCCCGCAGCACCTCCTGTTTCGTATCTCCGCTGCCGAAGGATTTTGTAATGTCAACGATCTGTAAAAAATGCTTCCCTTGCCCCAACGTATGTACCACTCCTTTTCTGTTCTGAGAAACAGCGAACCCCCTTTTCTTCATAGGGCTCGGTACCAAAGACAAATCTTCAGCGGGCTTTTGCAATCTCCGAGTGCACCGGACAGCGTACCGTCTTGCCCAGGGCAGTTCCGCACCCGCCAGTTGAAGGCGGAGCACTCCAGCTGTTGGAGGCCAACTTTCTCAAAGCTCTGCCCGCGCAGCCGTTTCATTTCCTTTCCGCAAATTAGCAGAGGCTAACTCACGGGCTTAAAGTGTGCCGCTCCCCGGAGCGGCCCCGTCTACGTATGATATCAGGATGCGGTTTGCCATCGTCTTGTCCAGCGCGATCCGGCTGCCTCTCAGCAGTACGATCAGGTTGCCGTCCAGTTCGCTGATGACTCTCACATCGCTGTTCACCACAAATCCCAACTCCGCCAGGTGCTGGCGCACCTCGTCTCTGCCGGAGATTTTGCGAATCTGGACGGTCTCTCCGGCCTTTGCCATTGTAAGGGGGAACATTCTATCGCCTCTCTTTCTATGTAGTTAGTCATTGCTAACATCCAAGCTGGCCGCAGTTTACCACGGCTAACCGAGGCTGTCAAGGGGATTTTACAGAAAGTTTGTCCTTGCTCTGTCCTGCTGCGCCGGCACAAAGAGCCGTCCCCGCAAGGCGCAGCTTTGGGGACGGCTCTTGGCGGCGCTCTATTCCGTTGTGAGGAGAATTGTCATACTCCGCAGGCTCACACCCAGGGTAGACAGGTTGTGCAGCGTGGCGGAGGTGGCCGGGGGCAGGATCCCCAGGGCCCCCAGCGCGATGAGGGCGCCGTTGAACCCGATGACGAACCGGTAATTGGAGCGGATCCGCCCGGCCAGACTGCTGGCAAGGCGCCGCAGCCGGACCAGATCGGAGAGATTGTCCGCGGCGATGGTGATGTCCGCCACCTCCCGGGCGATGGCCGCGCCGTCGCTGATGGCAATGCCCACATCGGCCTTGGACAGCGCCGGGGAGTCGTTGATGCCGTCCCCGATCATGATGACGGTGTGGCCTTCTGCCCGCTGCTCCTCCACGAAATGGGCCTTATCCTCCGGCAGGATCTCGGCGCGGTACTCGTCCACGCCCACCTCAGCGGCGATGGCGGCGGCGGTGCGCTCGCTGTCCCCGGTGAGCATGACGGCCCGCTGGATGCCCAGCGCCTTCAGCTGCCGGATGACTTCGCCCGCCTCCGGCCGCAGGGGATCAGAGATGCAGACCACGGCGGACAGCACGCCGCCGATAGCCAGGTACAGGTGGGAATACTGGTCGGGCAGAGCGTCATAGAGGGACTGCTCTCCCTCTGGGATAGTGCAGCCCTCGTCCTCAAAGACAAAGTGAGCGCTGCCGATGACCACCCGCTGGCCGTTCACCTCGCTTACGATCCCGTGGGCCACGATATACTCCACCTCGGAGTGCATCTCCTCGTGAGACAGCCCCTGTTCCCGGGCGGCCTGAACAACGGCATTGGCCATAGAGTGCGGGAAGTGCTCCTCCAGGCAGGCGGCCAGCCGGAGCATCTCCGTCCCATCCTGTCCGTGGAAGGGGATCACCTCCGCCACCACCGGGCAGGCGTGGGTCAGGGTACCGGTCTTGTCAAAGGCCACGGTGTCCGCCTGGGCCACCGCCTCCAGGTACTTGCCGCCTTTCACCGTCACATGGAACCCAACCGCCTCCCGCATGGCGGAGAGGACGGACAGCGGCATGGCCAGCTTCAGGGCGCAGGAGAAGTCCACCATGAGCACGGCCAGGGCCCGGGAGACCGTCCTGGTGAGCAGATAGGTCAGCAGACTGCCCGCCAAGGTGTAGGGCACCAGTTTATCCGCCAGATTCGCCGCCCGGCACTCCGCCGAGGACTTCAGGGATTCAGACTGCTCGATCATGGCAACGATCTTGTCGTAGCGGGTGTCGCCGGACTGGCTGGCGGCCCGGATGAGGCACTCGCCCTCCTCCACCACGGTTCCGGCGTAGACGGTCATGCCGGCCCGCTTGGGCACCGGGATGGATTCCCCGGTGAGGGACGCCTGGTTGACCATGACCTCCCCCTCTTCGATCACGCCGTCCAGAGGGATCAGGCCGCCCAACCGGACCCGCACCAGGTCGCCGGCCTGGACTGCGGCGAGGGGCGTGAGCACATCGCCCTCGGGCGTCTGCAGCCAGACCCGGTCGATGTTCAGCGACATGCTCTGGGCCAGGTCGCTGACGGATTTCTTGTGAGTCCACTCCTCCAGCAGCTCGCCTAGACCCAGGAGGAAGCGAACCGAGGAGGCGGTAGTGAAGTCTCCCCGGACCAGGGAGATCCCGATGGAGAGGGCGTCCAGCACCTCCACATACAGCTGGCCCCGCAGGAGGCAGCGCACGCCCCGGACCAGATGGGGAAGGGACTTCCAGACGGTATAGACGGCCTGGAGGGGCGCGGGGAGAAAGAGGGAGACCGCGGCCTTGGTCACCACCATGCCCACCATCTTCTCCTCATAGGTCCGGTTCAGAGACCGGCTGCTGCTGATGGGAGGCGTCAGGCCATCCATCTCATAGGAAAAGCGGCGCAGGGCCCGGAGGATCTCCGCCTCCGATCCCTGATACTCCACGATGGCGCAGCGGGTCCGCTCGTGGACCACGGCCCGTGAGACCTGGGGGAGCTGTTGGAGATAGCTCTCCAGCAGGTCTGCCTGCTCCAGGGACATGCGGGGCTGGTCCATCTGGACCCGGATGCGGCCCCGGCTTCGGTGTTTGATTACGATGTTCATGGGAACCTCCAGAGGCGAAGGACAGGGAGCCGCGGCCCCCTGTCCCTAAGTATGCGTCAGGTCTCCTCCACCGGGCCTGCGTCTTCCTCTTCTGCCCGCCGGGCATTGAGGTCTTTGGCCGAGGCCAGAACATCGGCGGCGTTTTCCTGTACGGTGGTCACGGTCTCCATGACCGAGTCCTTCATCCGCAGGGCAGCGGCGGTGGCGTGAGTGTAGGCTTTCTTCGCATCCCGGCTGGACAGCAGTTTCAGCCCGGCAGAGCCAAACAGGACTCCGCCCACGAAGATCGCCAGGTTTTTTCCGCACTTTTCACAGTTCATCATTGTTCCTCCTTGTTTTTTCCATCGATCACTTGCCTATATCCCGTGAGCACCACCATGACCATGCCCAGAAGCGGTGCTGTTTCATCAGAACCACCTCCACCTGCGGGACTCCACCGCGTTATTGCCGGTACGGACAGTGCATAGAGACAGAAGCCTGTCTGGAACAATACGATTCTATCGGGCGAAAACCCGGGGAGTCAAGACGAACCGTACGCATTTCTGTACTTTTTAGTCGGGTTTTTCAGATGCCCCCAGATCCTGTTCCAGCGCCGCCATCAGCTTGCGGAAGCTCTCCTCGCTGACGGCGTGTTCCATCCGGCAGGCATCCTTTTCGGCGGTGTCCGGTGAGACCCCCGCCCGAATGAGCCACTGGGTAAAGAAGCGGTGCTTTGCGTAGATCTTCTCCGCCGTCTCCCGGCCCACCTCCGTCAGGGACAGAAAGCCGTCCTTGTCCCTGGTCAGGAAGCCGCCTTCCCGCAGGAGCCGCAGCCCTGTGCTGACGCTAGTCTTCGCATAGCCCAGATATTGGGCCACATCGATAGCCCTCACCTGCCCGATGCGCTGTCCCATGATCAGGACCGCCTCCAGATAGTCCTCTCCAGACGCTCGCAATTCCATTCTCAATCACCTCATGTGCCAAAGTAGCCTGTTGTCTCTGATATTGGCGGCCGCCATGCAGACCGCATGCGCAATCAAGCACGCTATCCTGTCTCTCGATGACCTTGCATTTTTCCGTCAGTTAGGTATAACTAACTGACGGGTTGAAGCAATGCCGCTTCCCAGAGCGGCATTGTGTGCGCGGAAGGCCAATCTTCCGATGCAGTTAGTTGAGACTAACAGCCTGGCCGGCCACAGTTTACCTCTGCTAACTGAGGGCTGTCAAGGGGAATTTGAGAAATCTTCCTTCTTTGTTCGGATGGACTGCTGTCGAAAAAGCAGGTCCTACGCGAGTCATCATCAGGCATGCCACCTGTCTTGGAGATGGTTTGGACCATAAGGCCATCTGGGAGGCAGGAGGTTCCGAGATAATGGTAAACTTGCCCTGACCGCATTCCTTACTATAACAACGAAGACACAGGAAACCAGCACAGCTTCCTGTGTCTTCTGTTTTAGGGCTAGCTGCTTTTCTTGATACTGCTGATACTTCCGCACGTTCCCCTCTCGCGAGGGGAATACTGCCAGCATCAGCTGGTGGACCCACTCCGGTCTATTTCAATCCACCCCTCTCACGAGGGGAATATCTCTCTACTCTGGGGGTAAGCCTGCGGAGCATGACATTTCAATCCACCCCTCTTGCGAGGGGAATATCGACAACCATATATAAAACGATCGTCTCAGCAGCATAATCTTTCGCGCAAAACAGACAAGAGCAAAGCTGCTCAGCCGAAGAAATAGTTAAGCAGTCTTGTCCTTCATTGCCCACTCTGTCTGATAACCTACCGGCAGTTTTAACACAGCTTCCGGTTAGCAAACCGCCAGGGCTCATATGCGGGCGATGTCAATCTGTCTTGCAGCATCATGCTGCATGCCTAATAAGGCTGATGTGCTTTGGGAAAGCACACCCAATCCAACCCTCTTACGAGGGCAAAGTATGACGGTTTGCAGAAAATCAATATCAAATTGCAAACCGCCCATTTGATCCAAGGGCACAGAAAATGCACTCGACAAGGCTCATCGCAGTGAGAACTTTTGCAGTGAGCCTTTGAAAGCATGCAGTGCCCTAAATAGTGTGGGCTTGCGAGGCCGAACGGGGATTTGTGCAGAACAATCAGGCATTCCGTTTGGACATACCAATGAGCAGCTAGCACGGATACAGATTTAGGGTGACACTGCGCCGCCTGTAACTCGCGGGTCTATGATATACCGCCTGTGTGTCAAAGTCAACAATTTCTTTTCCAAATTTCTTGGTAAAGAGGTAGCAAGATCAGCTGATCATCCCAGGAAATCCGCCAACCCATTTTTGCACCGACCTGATGCAAAATTGCCTCCGAAAGCACACGAGACGCAGGCAGAGAACAAGGCCGGCCTTGGAGTCCATATAGAAGCAGATCCAGGACGGAAATGTGTAACTGCCACCTCCGAGCACCGGATGGGCTGGATGCGCATATCCCGTCTATCATCAGGCACCGAAAAAGCACGCTGCGGTGTTGAGCCCAACAGAAGACATCTGACCAAGATCGTTTCCTGGCCTTTTGCAGCGGCCGGTTGGATTTTTAGCAGAACCAGTAGCCCCGCAAAAGTGAACAGTACCCCAAGCCCCATATCTGCCATGCAATGCCTTTGAACAATTCCGAGTCGTGCGCGATTTCAGCAACTAAATTCAGCAATATTTCATCGTGAGATTAGCTGTCATTTACCCTCATTTTGTTGTCTGGGAGGGGAGCGGATATGAAAAATGACGACACCTTTCGCAAAACTTGCAAAATAATGGCCGTCAAAGGCACCTAAATATGAAATTTGGGACGTGCTAACGCCAGTCTCTGCCCTGGGCCTTCAAAAACGGGTCAAGCTGCCTGCATTTTTCATCATGCACAGGTAGGATTTAACCACATTTACTGCAAGGAGGAGTACCGGATGATGCCCCTTTATCGGCTGTGACCGGGACGGGGACGGCATCGGCGGGCCGGTGGACCGCTGGAGCATCCCGCTTCCCGAACACCCTGAAGACCAGATTGCCCAGTCCGATGACTTTCCGGACGGCCGTCCCGGCCTGCAGTGGCAGTGGCAGGCAAACCCGCAGGAGCGTTTCTTCGCCCAAGAGACAGCCTCTCATGTGCTGCGCCTTGCGTGCCTCCCAAACGAGGAGCGGGAAAATCTTCTCTGGTACGCTCCCAACGCGCTCACCCAGATTCCCCAGCATAAATCCCTCACGGCCACGGTGCAGGTGACGCTCTCCGAAGGCGGCGCCCTCGGGGACATCGCAGCGCTGGGCGTCATCGGGCACGCCTACGGGTATCTGGGACTCCAGCGCTCGGAGGGCGGCCGGCGCCTGGCTCTCTATCGCGGCATTGTTACAGAAAAGGCCTTTGCCGGAGAGGCATCTGAGATGCTGGAAGCCGCGCTGCCCCTGACCGCAGACACGGTATGGCTTCGGCTCTCCATTCTGGACGGCAAGACCTACGGCTTCTCCTGGTCTGCAGACGGGTCCGTCTTTACCCCCTTTGGCACCGAGAATCCGCTCCGCCGCGCCACCTGGACCGGCGCCAAACTGTGTCTCTGGGCTTGCAGCCGCAACAACCTCCCATCCCGGGGATTTGGGGCGTTTTCACATTTCCAAATCTGCCCTGTGGAGCAAAAGACCTGAACAAAGGAAAACCCCCGCCGTTTTTCTCGCGAAAAACGGCAGGGGTTTATATTTGCGGATATCCGTACGAGCGATGCTCGGATGAATTAGTGTGCTCAGCCTTCGGCCTTGGTCTCGGCCTGCAGTTTCCGGGCCTCGTCCACGTTGGCCTGCATCTTGTCCAGGGCGGCCTCCAGCACTTCGGCCACATACTCCTCTGCCGCCATCTGCAGGAAAATGTCCGTTGCGGCCTGGATCAGGGCCTCCTCAACCGCCGTACCCGCGGCCACAAAGTCCACCATACCGTCTCCATCCTCGTCCAGCAGGATCATGTCTGGGACGCCGTTGCCATCAGAGTCGTGAAAATACAAATCGAACTCGCCATCGCCGGTGAGGTCCACTGTGATGGTATCGATGTTGCCATCGCCGGTGCTGTCCAGCAGGCCCACATCCGGCAGGCCATCGCCGTCCACATCGATCAAAATCTCATCCTTGGCGCTGCGCACCAGTGTCTTGCGCAGGTCCTTGTCCAGCTTCATTTTGCGTTTGATTTTCCGCAGATTTCCCATGGTTGATTCCTCCTCATCTGATCATCGCTTACCATCTTCCGCCGCCGCGAGGACCGCGGGGACCACCGGGGCCGTGGGGACCCCTAGGACCAGGGCCCGGGCCGGGACCTCTGTGGTGAGGCGGCGGGGGCGGCGGAGGCGTATAGAGGGGACGGGGCCGGTGTGTCAGCTTCCAGGCCAGGTTGTTTACGGCGTTAGCAGCCAGAACCGTTCCACCTACCACAGCCGCTGCTGCCGCAACGCCGCCCAGTCCTGCGCCCGAGGCAGGTGCACTGGTGCGGGCGTTCAGTTGTGTACCGCAGTTGGGGCAGAAATTGGTGCCGTCCTGCAGCATAACACCGCAATTGGGACAGTAGAATGCCATGATTCGTATCTCCTTTCATCTAAAGTTGCCGATGCTTTTGGTTCATATGATTCTGCTTCTACTTTCTTCCGTTGCTCATTATAGCACGGGTACAGCGGCAAGGCAATCCGGCTACGTGGAAAAAGTGATCGGCAGCACAATGCGGCTCGTTGCAACAGGACCGCACGCATTATGGGGAGATGCCTTACCCAACACAAAATCATGCCCCATCTTCGAGCAGTGCCGTTCCATTGGCCAAATACCTTTTGTATGCCGCTTCCGAAAGCTTCTCCTTTCCCTCCTCGAGCAACTGCACGAACCAGTCTGGATCTGAATCCAGCTTACGAAGAATCATTTCGTGCGCTGAGTCCTGCACTTGGCACTCTTCATAGTGCGTTATCTCCTTGGTCCTCCACCCAAGCAGAAGAGACAAATCCCTTCGGGTGATCCCGTATTTCTCTCTTATTTCAGATATCTGTTTTGTCGTTAGGAGGCCAACTTTCTCCCGATAGGCGTTCTTCATGGCCAGAAAATTACGTTTTAGCTGATCTTCCTCTTCAAAGAAATCACCTGTATGCTCGCAAAATTGATACTCTACCACGTATTCGACATGCTCGTCTTTAAAGATGTTCTCCTCCATCATTCGAACCGTCTTTACGTAACTGTCCGATGAGCCCGGTTATAGACGGCAATTTTTAGCGCATGGTATAATAGCCCCGTGAAACCGATCAGGG